>CAZNBK010000006.1:10416-20127 GCA_964571105.1 uncultured Desulfovibrionaceae bacterium | reverse complement strand
TGGCCCCCGGCGGGCAGATGGGCTTTCTGGTACCCACGGTGGACCAGGTGTCGAAACTGCTGCATGCCTTTGAAACCCGGCCCATTGCCGAAATCGAGGTCATGGAAATATTGGTCCGCCGCTGGAAACCGGTGGCCGACCGTTTGCGGCCCGATGACCGCATGATTGCGCATACCGGTTTTTTAATTTTTGCCCGGCAGCAGGCGCGGTGCGCGGAATGGGACGCCCAGCGGCCCCTGGGCACCCGCGAGCGCAAGCAGGAAGCCGCCCGCCAGGAAAGGCTGGCCGCGCAGGAGCCTGCCGCTGTCGAGCATGTGGCTTTTGATGATTTCACCACCCATGAGCTGTAGCAAACCATGCACGCCTGCCTGACCTGGCGCAAAGGCCGCAGTGGCGGGTTAAACAAAACAATGCATTCCTAATCAGGGCGCAGGGGACTATCCCTTGTCTGGTCCAGGGCCGCGCGGCCTGGCCGCCGGAGAAATATATCCATGAGCGTAACTATTCAGAATTTAAGCAAATCCTTTGGCGAAAATACCATCGTCGCGGATTTTTCTTTGGAAATTGCCGATGGCACCCGGCTTTGCGTCTGCGGTCCCAACGGCACAGGCAAAACCACTTTTCTGCGCCTGTTGGCCGGTGAGGAACCGGCTGACGCCGGGCGGGTGATTTACCCGACCGGGGCGCGGGTGGGGTATGTCATGCAGGAGCTGGACGCCGAAACCCTGGAAAAGAACCTGCTGGACTGGGTGCTGGAAGTGCTGCCGGACTGGGAGGGCTTTTGGGCGGAATGGGAAGAGGCCGGATTGCGCAATGATGCGGCTACCCTGGATCGGCTGGCCAGGCAACAGGCCGATTGGGAGCACCGCTACGGTTACAACCCCGAGCATCGGGCCAGGGCGGTACTCTCCGGTTTGGGCTTTCAGGAGCGCAAACTGTCCCGCAGCCTGGGGCAGCTCTCGGGCGGCTGGCGGGAACGGGCCAAATTGGCGCGGGTGCTCACCGCCGGGGCGGATGTGCTCCTGCTCGACGAACCCACCAACCACCTGGACCTGGATGCCGTGGAATGGCTGGAAAACTGGCTCCTGGATTATGAGGGCGTACTCGTCTTTGTGGCCCACGACCGGGTGTTCATGGACAAGATCGGCACCCATGTGCTGTTTCTGGGCGGGTCCCAGCCGGTGTTCCGGCGGGGCAGTTTCAGCCGGTTTGTGGAGCTGCAGGAAGAGCTGGAAGAGCAGAAGGCCAAGGAAGCCAAGCTGCTGGCCGAGGATTTGGAGCGCAAAATGGATTTTGTGCGCCGCTTCCGGGCCAAGCCCAACAAGGCCAGACAGGCGGCTTCGCGCCAGAAAATGGCCAAGCGCCTTGAAAAAGAGCTGGAGGATTACCGGCCCAACAGCAAGCGCCGCGAGCTGGCTTTTCGCTGGCCCGAGCCGGAGCGCTCCGACCGGCTGGTCTGCTCGGCGGAAAACCTGGGCTATACTTTTCCGGACGGCAAAGAGCAGTTTCGGGGCTTCAATTTTCATATCTACTCCGGGCAAAAGATTGCCCTGGTTGGCTCCAACGGCAGCGGGAAAACCACGCTGTTGCGGGTGCTGGTGGGTGAACGCCAGCCCGGCCAGGGCAGCCTGCACCTAGGCCCCATGACCAAAATCGGCTATTTCAGCCAGCATCAGCTGGAAGTTTTGCGCATGGACAACACGGTTCTGTCGGAAATCCGGCGTTTGTCCGACCCGCGCACCACCGAGGAAGAACTCATGAGCGTGCTCGGCCTGTTCCTGCTGGGGCAGCCGTTTTTTGAGCGCAACGTGGGCACGTTGTCCGGCGGTGAAAAAAGTCGGCTGGTTATGGCCGTGTTGTTTTTGCGGCGTTGCAATTTTCTGGTTCTGGACGAACCCACCAACCACCTTGACCTGGAAAGCCGCGAGGCCCTGACCGAGGCCCTGATGACTTTCCCCGGCACTGTGCTGATGGTCGCCCACGACCGTCACCTTTTGTCCGAAGTGGCTGATGAAATCTGGGAATTCACGCCCACCGGGTTCAATGTTTATGCCGGAGGGTACGACGAATATTTGGCGGCCAGAAGGGCGGGCACAACCGCAACCGCGCAGGAGCAAACGGTTGTTGCCGCTGCTGCTGCGCAAATTTCTTCTGCAACCGCGCCCCAGGCGGGTAAAAAAATAGACAGCGGCCTTTCCCGGGAGGAACTGCGCAAGCTCAAACGGGAACGGGGCGAGCAGCGCAACGCCCTCTACCGGGAATTCAGACCGGTGCAGGACGCTTACGCGGCCAAGGAGAAGGAGCTTGAGGCCGTGGCCCTTGAGCATGAGCGGGTTAGCGCGGAAATGGCCGACCCAACGGTATATGAAGACAGTCAGCGGGTGGTGGAGTTGACCAAGCAGTTTCACGTCCTGGAAAACCGGCAGGAAGAAATAATGGTCGAGTTGGAAAAGCTTGAGGGCAAACTCAAGGATTTTGAGGACCGCAAGGCGGCGCTGAGCGACCCGGAGGAGGATTAATGGCCAGGCAGATTGTTGTGGCGGCGGCCATTATCTGGTGCAGCGGCAAATACCTGGCCGCACAGCGTCCTTTGGGCGGAGCGTACGGCGGGCAGTGGGAATTTCCGGGCGGCAAGCTGGAACCCGGCGAAACCGCCGAGCAGGCCCTGCTCCGGGAGCTTAAGGAAGAATTGGACATCACTGCCGAAGACAGCAAATTCTTTTATACCCTTGAGCATGTCTACCCTGAGTTTCACATGACCATGCATCTCTACGAAGTCACCCGTTTCAGCGGCGAAATTGCGGCCCTGGAGAAGCAGACCCTGGCCTGGCTGACCCCGGTTGAAGCCCTGGGCATGCCCTTTCTGGCCGCTGACCTGCCCATTGTCCGTCGATTGGCTAGCGCATTTTAAGCTTATCAGTTGATTGGAGCAGGGCTAGAGCAGTTTAGCTTTAAAATGTTACAAAACTCGAATACCAAACGCTGTCTTTAAAACCAAAAAGCAAATATAATTTCAAGGTTAAAAAGCTCTAGCCTCAATCACTCAAAGCGCTCAAGTCATAGGTGTGGGTTTCGGTGATTTCGGCTGGCAGGAGTTTGCCGGGCGCAACACTGGCGCCGCTGATATAGGTAACGCCGTCCACTTCCGGGGCCTGAAACCAGGCCCGGCCCACATGCAGGCCCGGCCATTCGGGGTGGGGTCTGTCCACCAGTATGTCCAGCTGGCGGCCCAAATAACTTTCCAAAAGTTCCGCGCTGATTTCCGCTTGCAGGGCCATCACCGCCCGGCGGCGCTCTTCACGGATGCTTTCCGGCACCTGGTCGGGCAGACCGGCGGCCACAGTGCCTTCCTCAGCGGCATAGGCGAATACGCCCAGGTGCTGAAAGCGGGCCTGTTCCACAAAATCCAGAAGGCACTCGAACTGGGCCTCGTTTTCGCCGGGATAGCCGGTAATCAGGCTGGTGCGCAGGGCGGCTGCGGGAAAAAATTCACGGACGCGCTGGATGATTACTTCCGGATTACGGGCAAAGGGGCGGCCCATGCGAGCCAGCACCTCGGGGTGGGCATGCTGCATGGGCACATCAAAATAGGGCAGAAAAGCAGGCGGTAAATCCCGGAGGAACCCCAGAAAATCGCGGGTCAGGCCAGCCGGGTACAAGTACATAAGGCGCAGTCTGGCCAGGCCCGGCAACTCGGCCAGGCCGCTGATCAGCTTGGTGGGCAGAGTTTTATCCTTGCGCTCACTGCCGTAACCGGCCACATCCTGACCGACCACGACAATTTCTTTGACGCCCTGGGCAATGAGGCTTTCCGCTTCGTCGAGAAGCGCCGACGGCTCAAAGCTGCGCAAAGCCCCGCGAATGGACGGAATGGTGCAAAAGGCGCAGCCGTGATTACAGCCGTCGCTGATTTTCAGATAGGCGTAAGACGGGCCGGTGGAGAGCAGCCGCCCCGGCGCGGACGCGCACCCCAGGCGTTCGGCCAGCAAGTCCGGCCAGTGTGTAAGCTCGGCCACATCCAGCCAGAGATCCACTTCCGGGATTTCACGGTCCAGGCCGTCGCGCAAATAACGGCCCACCAGGCAGCCGGCCACGGCCAGAAAGGGGCGCTTGCCCGGCGGCAGGCCTTGAATTTCTTCGGTCAGGCTCAGGATGGTCTGAACGGATTCCTGCACGGCGGGCAGAATGAAACCACAGGTGTTGATGAACACCAGGTCGGCCTCAGGCAGGGTTTCCACCATGGATATGGGACCGAGCGAACCCAGCAGATGTTCGCTGTCCACCAGGTTTTTGGGGCAACCGAGGCTGATGGAATAAATATGTAACATGGACTGTTATCGATAGCTTAGCGAAAGCTTATCGAGCGATGGAGGCCAGAAAAACTAAAGGTTCTGCGCCGTTGTTGGCAATGCCGTGGCTCTGCCCGCGCCTGGTCAGGGTCACATCGCCGGTGCTCAAGGTGTGCTCCCTGCCGTCTTCATCGGTATACACACCGCTGCCGGACAGAATCACGTAAATTTCCTCATTGTCCTCGTGGGTGTGAACGCCCAGGGAATGCCCGGGCAGTAGAGTCATTTCCGAGACCATGGTGAACGTTTCGCCAGGCTGTGCCCCGTCCGGGCCAAGGCCGTACTGCCCGGACAGATCTCCTGCGCCGCCCCAGACCTTGTTGCGGACCAGGGTTTTGCGCTGCGCGGCTTTGCAAATCATAATATACTCCTTTTGCGGGCTGTAAAAGCGAAGTTCAATTTGACAGAGCGGACCGGGCGCGTCAAGATATCATCCGGACTCCGGACAATAAGCCGGGAAAGGGGTCATACACAGGGGGGAAGCAGATGCAGGCAAAGAAGAAACGCGTGATTGTGCTGGCCACCCGCAATCAGGGCAAGGTGGCTGAGTTGCGGGAACTGTTGGCTGATTTCGACGAGGAAATTCGTGATTTATCCACTTTTCCGGGCGTGCCCGAGGTGGAAGAAAACGAGCCCAGCCTGGAGGGCAATGCCCGGCGCAAGGCCCGGCTTATCTGTCAGGCCACCGGTCGGATAACCATTGCCGACGATTCCGGGTTGGAAGTGGATTATCTGCGCGGCGCGCCCGGCGTGTATTCAGCCCGCTACAGCGGCGGGCCGGGCCTGCCGGCCACGGATGCGGGCAATATCGCCAAGGTTTTGCACGAGCTGCGCGGGGTGCCGCAAGAGCAGCGCACCGCCCGGTTCCGCACAGTCCTGGCCGTGTCTGCGCCCAACGGGTTTCAGGCCACATTTCAGGGCGCCTGGGAAGGCTATATTGCAGATAATCTCAAGGGCGAGCAGGGGTTCGGCTATGATCCCATTTTTGTGGACCCGGACCTGGGCCGCCATGCTGCGGAGCTCAGCCGGGAGGAAAAAAACGCGGTCAGCCACCGCGGCAAGGCCTTGCGGGCCTTGGTGGCTGCCTGGCCCGAGCTCGGCCCGCAGTTGGAATAACTTGCAGGACGGATATCGAATCGGCGCTTGTAACCCTCAAGTCCCGCTTGCGCCGTAAGTTTCGGCAGAGCGGGAGCTTTTAGCGCAAGTGTCCGGAGGAAATCATTTCTCCCGGTCGCCGGGGGCATAAAAAAACATCACCCTGGATACTCAGATTAAACAGGAGGCCCGGCATGGGCGTCAGATCCAATTTCTCATCCACCCAGGAACCGCTTTTTCTCATGGACGGCACCGCTTTTTTGTACCGCTGCTTCTATGCCAATCCGGGCATGAAGCGGGCAGACGGTTTTCCCACGGGCGCCATTTTTTCCCTGGGTCGGATTCTGCTGCGCATCTTGAAGCAGGAAAAACCCACGGGCTTTGTATTCGCCCTGGACGGCAAGGGCAAAACCTGGCGGCATGAGCTTTATCAGCCGTACAAAGCCCAGCGCACGGCCACCCCGGAACCGCTCATTCAGCAGATAGAGCCGCTGACCCGCCTGGTGCGCGCCCTGGGCCTGCCCATGATTGTTTCTGAGGCCTGCGAGGCCGATGATTGCATTGCCGGGCTGGCCGATCAGTTTAAAAGCAGCCGCCCGGTGGTGATTATCGGTTCGGATAAAGATTTCAAGCAGTGCCTGAGCCGTGACGTCCTGCTCTGGGACCCGTCGGGCAAGAATGAAAAAATTACCACCCTGGAGACTTTTCAGCGGGAAACCGGACTGACTCCGGCGCAGTGGGCGGATTTTCAGGCCGTAATCGGTGACTCCAGCGATAATATTCCGGGCGTGCCCGGTGTTGGGCCAAAAACCGCCAGCACGGTTTTTGAGAAATTTCCCACCCTGGAGGCCATTCGCGACAATCTGGCCGAACTGCCGGAAAAGCTCAGAGCTAAATTTCAGGACCATGTGGACGACATGTTTCTGTTCCGCCGCCTGACCACCCTGGACACCAAGGCCTGCACGCATGTGGGGCTGGCCGAGATCACTGTGCAACCGCCAAATGTTGACGAAGTAACGGCCATTTTGCAGGAATTTGACCTGCGCTCGCTGCTCAGGGAATTTATGGATTTCGTTGCGGCGCGGCCAGACAGCCAGGCTGCGGCCTCAGGCGCGCGGCCCTTGCTCACGGCCCGGCCTTCCAGTGCGGCAGTGAGCGGAAAGTCCGGCCCGGACAAGAAAACGCAAGCCGGGCAGAATCTTTTACAGGGCAACCTGCTGGAGGTGTCCGCCGGGCCGGTTGGCCTGGAAGCGGAAGCTGCGGCAATACCGGAATGCAGCCTTGCGGACTTGCCCGATTTTAGCGGGGCCAAGGTGGCCTTGCTGCCCCTGGCACAGGGTTGGCTGTTGGCTGCGCAGGATAAGGAATACCGGGTGGCTTCCGGACAGGATGCCCAGGCGGCTGTCCAGGCGGTTGCCGAGTTGGTGAACAAACTGGGGCAGGCGGCGCAGGTTATTACTCCGGACGTGAAAGCGCTGCTCAACGATGATGAGCACCAGGCCACGGCCTGGACCGGCCTGCCCCTACATCTCTGGTTCGATCTGGGTTTGGCCGCCTATCTTCTGGATCCGGAAGAGCGCGATTATTCCTGGCCGCATCTGGCCCGGCAGGCCCGCGTGGAGCTTGGGCTGGCCGATGATAACGGTCCGGAAGCGGCTGTGCATGCTTCGCGCCCAGGTTTGCTGGCCCTGGCTCTGGCCGATTTGCAGCAGGGCCGTTTGCAGGGGGCCGGTCTGGATAAACTGCTCAGGATGATGGAAACTCCGCTCACCCCGGTGCTGGCGGGCATGGAACGGCGCGGTCTGCTCCTGAATATTCCGGCCTTCAACGCTTTTTTAAAGGAAGTAGAGCGCGAGCTGGACGGCTTGACCCGCAAAATTTACACCCAGGCCGGGGGCGAGTTTAATATCCGCTCGGCGCAGCAGCTGGGCGATGTGTTATTTACGCGCCTTGGGCTGCCCAAGGTCGGTAAAACCAAGGGCGGGGCCTTGTCCACTTCCCAGGAAGCCTTGGAAAAACTCACGGGCAAGCACGAGATTGTGGACACCATTTTGGAGTATCGCAAGCTGGAGAAATTGCGCTCAACTTATCTGGCCCCGTTTCCCAGGCTGGTGGACAAATCCGGACGCATTCACACCTCATTCAACCAGACGGCCACAGCCACCGGGCGGCTGTCTTCCAGCAACCCCAATTTGCAAAATATTCCGGTGCGCGGCGAGCTGGGCACGCGGCTGCGCGCCTGTTTTATGGCTGCACCTGGCAAGGCCCTGGTTTCTGCCGATTACTCGCAAATCGAGCTGCGGGTGCTGGCCCATCTTTCGCAAGACCCCATGCTCCTGTCCGCATTTCGGGCCGGTGAAGACATTCATGCCCGCACAGCCGGGCTGCTCTTTGACAAAGACCCGGCTGCGGTGACCCCGGAAGAGCGGCGCAATGCCAAAACCATCAACTTCGGCCTGATTTACGGCATGGGCGCGCAAAAGCTCTCCCGCGAACTGCGCATTTCTTTAAAAGAAGCCCAGGAGTTTATGGCCCGTTATTTTGAAAAGTTTACGGTGCTCAAGGGTTTTTATGAGGGTATTGTGGATCTGGCCAAGGACCAGGGCTATGTGACCACCATGAGCGGTCGCCGCCGTCTGATTCCGGATATTGCCTCGGGCAATTCACAACTGGCCTCCCAGGCCAGGCGTCAGGCCATCAACACCGTGGTCCAGGGCAGCGCCGCCGACATCATTAAACTGGCCATGCTCGGGGCGCAAGCTTCTGAGGAGCTGAAAAACCTTAACGCAGTTCTGATTTTGCAAATCCATGACGAACTGGTTTTGGAAGCCCCGGTGGAAAACGCCAAACAGGCCGGGTTGTGCCTGGCTGCGATTATGTCGGGCGCAACTCCGGGCAATGAGCCGCTACTGGTGCCGCTTACCGTGGATTGGGGCGTGGGTGGCAACTGGGGCGAAGCGCATTAAAAACCATCCCATAATCAACTTGAAAGTTGATTAGATAGCTACTGGAGCAGTTTACGTCGGCGGCCATTTTTTTCTTTGGCCATTTGCCGCTTGGAAAGACCCGGCTTCTTGCGGACGGTAGCTTAATGCGAACCCGGGCCTGGCCGGACAGTAATGATTTCAATTGGTTTGCCCCGTTATCCTTCAATTCGGGGTGAAAAAAACATAGATATTGGACCTAATGAAAGTTAGGCAGGAATGATTGCTAATTTTTGGCTCAACTGGTAAGCTTCCCAAGCTGGTAATGGTTTATTGCGCAGCTGTAGTTTATGGTCCAGCCTGCTGCGACGGTCGGGGGAAGGGAGCGAAAATGAATTTCTCTTCTAATTATCAAGTAGGTGAGCACGATGGATGACAAGAAAAATATGTCCGATTCCGGGGGGCAGAACGCCTCTGAAACAGGGACTGGCCGGATCGACTCCGCGCAGGACGCTGAGCGCGCACACGGACAGACCATGCCGATGGTAACTTTTACGACTTTCGTGCTTTCCATTGCTTCTTCCGCCCTGGTGCACCTGGGTGAGGTGCCCGACCCTGAAACAGGGGAGCAACAGGCCAATCTGGAGGTCGCCAAACACAACATCGATATTTTAAGCATGCTCAAAGACAAGAGCGCCGGTAATCTGGACGGGGAAGAAACTCGCCTGATCGAGGGTGTTCTCTATGAATTGCGTTTGAAATATGTGATGGCGGCTCAATAGATTTTTTCTGTCATAAGGAGTTTTGTATGAAGAGAGTCAGGGTAGGCCTCGTAGGCATAACCGGCTATACCGGTATGGAACTGCTGCGGATGTTGAGCACGCATTCGCAATTGATAGTGACCATGGTCACTTCCAGGTCTGAATCCGGAAAAACGCTAGGAGAATATCATCCTTTTCTTAAAGACACGCGATACGGCGATCTGCTCATCAGTGAACCGGATATCAAAGCCTTGTCTAAGGCCTGCGACTTGGTCTTTTTGGCTGTTCCGCACGGCACGGCCATGGAAATGGCGGCCAAACTGCTGGAAGCCAAAGTTAAAGTTGTGGACTTGTCCGCAGATTTCCGGCTCAAGGATGTAAGTGTTTATGAAGACTGGTATGGCGTGAAGCATACCGCCAGCAAGCTGCTGTCCGAAGCCGTGTACGGCATTCCGGAAATCAACAGCCGCTTGATCAAGAAGGCCAGGCTGGTGGCCAACCCCGGTTGCTACCCCAGCGCGACCATTCTGGGCCTGTTCCCGGCTCTGAAAAACCGCCTCATCCGTCCCCAGGGCATCATTG
>CAZNBK010000006.1:0-10406 GCA_964571105.1 uncultured Desulfovibrionaceae bacterium | reverse complement strand
CCACCGGAGCGGGCCGCGGCGCCAAGGTCGGGTCGTTGTTCTGTGAGGTGTCCGATAATTTTAAAGCTTACAATGTGGGCATCCACCGCCACACCCCGGAAATGGAGCAGGAGCTGACCAAGTTTACCAGCAAGAAAGAAATGAAGATTTCGTTCAGCCCCCATCTTCTGCCCATCAATCGCGGCATCCTGGCCACCATGTATGCCCCTTTGCGCGAAGGCGTCACCGAGGAACGCGTTTTTGGCGTTTATGAAACCGCTTTTGACCGTCACCCCTGGCTGCGGCTTATGCCCAAGGGCAAGCTGCCGGATGTGCGCAATGTGCGCGGTTCCATGTATTGTGACGTGGGCTTGGTTGTTGACCAGCGCGCCGGGCGGCTTATTGTGATTTCGGTTATTGACAACCTGTGCCGGGGCGCTTCCGGGCAGGCCATTGCCAATGCCAACCTCATGTCCGGACTGCGCATGGACGTAGGCATGCATGACGTGCCGTTTGTGCCCTAGGCTATAGTACACTTTAAAAGAAAAAAGCCCGCTTTCCAGTGGGCTTTTTTTAGAGCATTTTAACATTTGGCTTCAATAACAGCAGCATTTGGTGTTTGAGTTTTGTGACACTCCAAAGTGGAACTGCTTTGACAGTGCATGTGGGCAAAAATTATTCGTTGGGCACATCCAGCGCATCGGTAATGGCTGAGCGCAGTGAGGCGCTTTCTCTGCAATTTACAATGCGCAGGGCGTTTTGCCCGGAAAGGTCGACGGTGCGCGGCGGCACGGCCCAGCCGTGCGGGTCGGTCAGCAGCGAGACCACGGGACGCAACGGATTCTCCGGATTGGCCCGGATGACCACGCCGCTTTGCCCGGTATTCAGCTCCACGGCTGAACCCAGGGGATAGACGCCCACGCCCTGGATGAAGCGTTCCACAAAGGAAGGGTCGAAATCCTGGCCGCGCATGCCGTAAATTACAGAGAGGGCCTTGTGCGGGGCCAGGGCTTTGCGGTGCGGGCGGTCACTGGTCAGGGCGTCATAGGTATCGGCCAGGGCGATAATGCGACCGACCACAGAGATTTTGTCGCCGGCCAGGCCAAAGGGATAGCCGTTGCCGTTGTACCGCTCATGGTGTTCCAGCGCGCCTTCCAGAATTTCCGGATAGACATCGGCTTTTTCTTGCAACACCGTATGCCCGGTAACCGGGTGGCGGCGGATCAGGGCAATTTCGTCGGGCGTGAGCTTGCCTTTGGACTGAACCACATTATCCGGCACATCGGCCATGCCGATATCGTGAAACAGCCCGGCCTGGCCGATCCGCTTCAGGGTGATCGGGTGCAGGCCCAGAAAACGGCCGAAGTACATGGCCAGCACCGCCACATTAACGGAATGGTTGAACAGGTGGTCGCTGGAGGAGCGGATTTTGGACAAGGTAATCAGGGCCGCCCCATTGCGCCCCAGGCTGTCCATCATGCCGGCCACCACAGGTTCCACGCGATCCATGTCCAGGGGTTTTTGCCAGGCGCAGCGGTCCAGGGCCGATCGGGCAAAATCCAGGGCTTCGCCATAAAGGACGCTGGCCCCGGCCATCTCGTCTTCCAGGGAGACCTTGGGATCCAGGGCCTTCAGATTGACGTGTCCTTCGATGACCTTGTTGAGGTCGTCCTCAGGGATGGGCACCTTGGAGCGGGAAGGGTCGACAAAGACTTCCAGAAAGCCTTGCTCCCGAATGTTGTCCGCAGCCCGGCTTGAAGGCACCAGGCCCTCCTGGGCGTAAAGATAGGGGTTGTCCAGCCAGGAGAAACCCATGTCCACCACGTACATGCCTTCATCAAGCATTTCAGTGGAAATCTTCCTGCAACTTTGAGTAATGTCGTCAGTCACATATGTTCCTTGCGCCAAACAGCGCGGTACTTGTAATTTCATGCCGGGCTGAGTGCAGCGGCCCGATGAAAAAAGTCAATATATCTATAATATAAGCAGTATTTTTAACCTGCCAAGGCTCACAGCGGTGCAGCAGGCAAGCTGCGCTAAAACCTCTTATCCGTAACTCGTTTGGATTTACCCATGGACCGGGGCAGTGTGCCCGGGTTGACCACATGCACGGTGGGCGTAACAAAAACTCGCTGCTGCATGAGTTTGGCAAGATGCTTGCCCAGGGCCTCGTCGTTGTCGTCGCGGGCATCGGCGTGGCGCTCCACGCTCAAGAGCATGCTGTCGCGACCGTCTTCGCCTCTGGACAGTTCAATGTGATATTCGCCGCCCATTTCCGGAATATTGGTGAGAATATCGGAAATCTGGCCCGGGTAGATGTTTACGCCCCGGAAAATAATCATGTCGTCGGAACGGCCCATGATTTTATCGTGGCGGGGCATGGCCAGGCCGCAAGGGCAGGTGCCGGGAATGAGCCGGCAAAGGTCTCCGGTGCGGTAGCGGACCAGGGGCGCGCCTTCTTTGCACAGGGAGGTGACCACCATTTCCCCGGTTTCGCCTTCGGGCACGGGCAGCAGGGTTTCCGGGTCGAGAATTTCAATGATGAACAAATCCGCCCAATAATGCAGGCCCGTGTGCTCGGGGCAGTCCAGGGACGTGCCCGGACCGTACATCTCGGTCATGCCTCCGATATCAAAGCTGTCTTCCAGCCCCAGCTTGCGTTCAAAAGAGCGACGCATCTTGGCGCTGTGCGGTTCGGAGCCGAAAATTATTTTTTTAAGCTTGATTTTGTCCAGCAGGCCGTAGCGTTCCACTTCTTCAGACAGGAGCAGGGCCATGGAGGCCGTGGCCCCAAGCACCGTGGTGCCGAAATCCTGCATAAACTGCAAATGCATTTCAATATTGCCCGCGCCGATGGGAATGGCCATGCTGCCCAGAAGCTCGCAGCCCAATTGGAACCCCACCCCGGCTGTCCATAAGCCGTAGCCCACGGCGATCTGCATGCGGTCGTCCGGGGTGACTCCGGCCAGCTCATAGCAGCGGGCCATCATATTGCTGAATACATCCACATCTTTGCGGGTGTAGGACAGCACCTTGCGTTTGCCCGTGGTGCCCGAAGAGGCGTGCACGCAAACTATTTTATTGTGCGGCACGGACAACAGAGGATGGGGGTAGCCGTCCCGCAGATCATTGGCCGTGGTTAAGGGCAGGCCATGCAGGTCGTCAAGGGAGGTAATGTCACGCGCGTCTTTGAGGCCCGCAGCATGGAGGCGTTCCCGATAGAACGGGCTGCCCTGGAGCACATGACCGATGGTCCAGGCGAGGCCCTCCAACTGTTTCTGCTGGATTGTCTCAAGACTGTAGTCAGGAATGAATCGACGCGCTGTGCTCATAGCTTTTATCTCACAAACAGGCAGCAACCGGCCCGGTCCAAAGCGTGCCCGGCTCCTGCGGATAATGGTTGCCCTTGCGGGTTGATTTGATTTACAAAGAGCTGTCCGGTTCAGACAGACAGCAGCCAGATATAGCTCATTTTCCCGCCTCTTACAACCAGGCTGCAAGGCCCGGCAACGGAAGTTAACACAGCTCGGGGCATTATGCAGCGAAATTGTGCGGACAGGCAACCTGCTCCGGGGCGGGAAATGTCCGCAGGGTGTCCGGCGGGGATTATTCCATGTGGCGGCAAGCCACGGTGAAAAAGTTTTACTCAAACAGGGAGGTCCTTTGTGCGTGTACTTATAATCGGCAGCGGCGGTCGCGAGCATGCCCTGGCCTGGAAACTTTCCCAGAGCCCTTCGGTTACGGAAATCTTCATCGCCCCCGGCAACGGCGGCACAGCCGCTCTTGGCCGTAACGTGCCCGTCAAAGACAGCGATTTGGACGGTCTGGTGGCCTTTGCCAAGGAAAATAACATCGGCCTGGTGGTGCCGGGGCCGGAACTGCCCCTGGTCATGGGCGTGACCGACGCCATGGAAGCCGCCGGGATTCCCTGTTTTGGGCCCTCCGGCTATGCCGCCCAGCTTGAAGGCAGCAAGACTTTTGCCAAGGAAGTGATGATCGCAGCCGGTATCCCCACAGCGGCCTATGCCGAGTTTACCGATCTGGAAAAGGCCCGCGCCTATGTGCAAAAACAGGGCGCGCCCATTGTGGTCAAGGCGGACGGGCTGGCCGCCGGTAAGGGGGTCATTGTCGCGCACAGCGAGGCCGAAGCCCTGGAGGCTCTGGACGAAATCATGGGCAAGATGGTTTTTGGCCAGGCCGGAGCCAAAGTAATTGTGGAAGAGGCCCTGTTCGGCGAAGAAGCTTCTCTGCTGGCCTTTTGCGACGGCGAGGATGTGCTGCCCCTGCCTTCGGCGCAGGACCACAAGCCCGCCCTGGACAATGACCAGGGCCCGAACACCGGCGGCATGGGCGCCTATTCTCCGGCTCCGGTTTTACCGGACAAGGACAGCGCCGCCGCTGTGGACCTGACCATCCGCCCGGTGCTGCGCGAATTGAAAAAACGCGGCCATCCCTTCCGGGGCATTCTCTATGCAGGCTTGATGATGACCAAAAGCGGCCCCAAGGTGCTGGAATACAACACCCGCTTCGGCGACCCGGAATGCCAGCCGTTGCTCATGCGTCTCAAGGGTGATCTGGCCGAAGTAATGCTGGCCTGCGCCGACCCCAAGGGCGGGCAGTTGAAGCATAAAACCCTGGATATCGATCCGCGCACGGCCCTGTGCGTGGTCATGGCCGCCAAGGGGTATCCCGGTGATTATCCCAAAGGCATTCCCATCAACGGCGTGGCCGAGGCGGACAAACTGCCCGGCGTTAAAGTGTTTGTGGCCGGAGCCAAACTGGAAGGCGAGCAACTGCTTTCCAGCGGCGGGCGCGTGCTCGGGGTGACGGCCCTGGCCGACGACTTGGCGGCTGCGCAGCGCCAGGCTTATGCGGCGGTAGCTAAAATCAGCATGGACCCCTGCCACTATCGCAATGATATCGGCGATAAGGGCCTTAAGCGCTTGGAACAAAAATAAGGAGAGCCCGGCATGAACAAAGTAGCTGTATTTATGGGCTCCGCCTCTGATGAGGAGCAGGTAAAACCTTGTCTGGATGTGCTTAAGAAGCTGGAGATTCCGTATTTTGCCACCATCACTTCGGCCCACCGCACTCCGGAGCGTACCGAGGAACTGGTGCGTAAGCTGGAGGCAGAAGGCGTGCAGGTATTTATCTGCGCGGCTGGGTTGGCCGCGCACCTGGCCGGAGCCGTGGCCGGGCGGACCATCAGGCCGGTGATCGGTATTCCTCTGGCTGCCTCGGCTTTGGGCGGCATGGATGCCTTGCTGTCCACCGTGCAGATGCCGCCGGGCTACCCGGTGGCTACCGTAGCTCTGGACAAGGCCGGGGCGCGCAACGCGGCCTGGCTGGCCGCCCAGATTTTGGCCCTGTCCGATCCGGCGTTGGCAAAGCGTTATGCCGCAGCCCGCGAGGATATGCAGGCGGCGGTGCTCAAGGCTGCCCAGGAATGGGAAGCTAAAAGCAACTAGAGCCTTTTCGCATTGGGATTGTCATAACAAGGTAGTAAATCCCGCCTGACGCACTGCGGATCTTATCCGCAACCCTCGTTTGTTAGCACACTCGGGTAACGACTGCCTCGCCGCTGGAGGCTCCAATCTCGCGGGCGCTGCGAAGCGAAGCCCGGCACCGCCAGAGCATTTTGGCTTAATTATAATTTAAAGATTAAAATGCGCTAAAAATCAGCCCAACCGGATGAAATATGCCTGAACTATCCCCTGACCGGACACCCATTACTCTCCTGCCCCAGGAATTGCGCAATCAGATTGCCGCCGGGGAGGTTGTGGACCGCCCGGCTGGAATTGTCAAAGAGCTGGTGGAAAACAGCCTGGACGCTGGCGCTGAGCGCATTGACGTCAGCCTGGAGCAGGGCGGCCTGACCGCATTGACCGTGCGCGACAACGGGCGGGGCATTCCGGCTGCCGAGCTGGAGCTGGCCGTAACCAGCCACGCCACCAGCAAACTGCGCAGCCTGGCCGATCTGTTGACTATCCACACTTTGGGTTTTCGGGGCGAAGCCTTGCCCTCCATAGGCTCGGTGAGTCATCTGCGGGTAACTTCGCTGCCTGCGCCGCAAAAGGGGGGGCAAGGGCAGGGGGAGGCAGCATTTATTGAAATGCAGTTCGGCACGGTCACCAACCGGGGGCAGGCCGCCCTGGACGCAGGCACATTGGTGGAAGTGCGGGAGTTGTTCAGCAATATTCCGGCCCGCCTTAAGTTTTTGAAAACAGCGGCCACGGAACTGAAATACTGCCGGGAGACGCTCAACCGCTTGGCCCTCAACTATCTGCAAACAGGCTTTCGCTTGTACAGCGAGGGCAAAGAGCTGCTCAATTTTCCGCCGGACCAAACCCTGCCGCAACGCCTGGCGGTAATCTGGCCTCCGGCTCTGGCCGAAAACATGGCCGAAGTGGCACACACCCAAACCGACATCAGCGTGACCGGGCTGGTCGGTGATCCGGCCCAGGCCCAGCAACGCGCGGACCGGATGTTGTTTTATGTTAATGGGCGGCCTGTGCAGGACCGCACCTTGCTGGCTGCGGCCCGGCAGGGTTACACCGGCTGTCTGGTGGGCAAAGAATATCCGCAGACGGTTTTGTTTGTAAACCTGCCGCCGGAGGAAGTGGACGTTAACGTGCACCCGGCCAAGGCTGAAGTGCGATTCCGCGATGAGCGGGCTGTGTTCAGCGCAGTGCGTCGGGCTGTGGAACAGGCCGTGCGGCGGTTTGCCGTGCAAAGCGGCGCAGAGATTGCGGGAGGCGCGGCAGGTCCGGGTTTTATTCCCCGCCCGGAAGGCTTCTGGGGCCAGGCGGACAGGACTTCGCTATTACGGCCTTTGGGCGAAAAGCAGGTTCTCGGTTCAGTGCTTGCTGCGCCGGAAACCACAGCAGCCGCACCGTTCAGGGTAATGCCCGGCCCGGCCCGGAACCTGGGCGCGCTTCAGGAGACAGTGACCGGCTATGCGGAGTTGGAATCAGAGATAGCGGGATTTCAAGGCGCAGCCGCGCAGGCGCCTGAATTTTCCACGCCGGAGCCGTCTGACGAACCGCCTGCCGGTAACGCTCAGGAAAAAAGTTCGGCGGCAGATATCCGCTATTTGGGCCAGATTGGCGGCACCTATCTCGTGGCCGCTTTAAACCGCGACAACCTGCTCATTTTGGACCAGCACGCCGTGCATGAGGCTGTTTTATATGACCGGTTGCGTTCGGGCGGTTTGTCCGGGCAGAGCCGTCCCCTGGCCATGCCGCTGAGCATCAGCCTGCATCCGGCTGAAACAGAGCAACTGGACGCCTGCTGGCCCAGGTTTGTAGAGCTGGGGTATCAACTCAGCCGGGAGGGCCGGGACAAGGTGCTTATTCTGGGTGCGCCGCCGGATTTAAGTGCGGGCGAGGCCAGGGAATTTTTATTGGAAGTGTTGGCCGGGCAGTCCGACAGCCTGAATGAGCTATGGGCCATGATGGCTTGCAAGGCCGCAGTCAAAGCCCGGGATGCCCTTACCGGCGACGAAGCAGCCGAGTTGTTGCGCTTGTGGGCGGAAAATCCGGCTGCCCGCTACTGCCCGCATGGTCGGCCCACAGCCGTGGTCATGGATGGCGCAGAGCTGGAAAAACTGTTCAAGCGCAGGGTTTAGCGCATTTTATCAATATATAATTTCAATATTAGAGCAGTTCAACTTTGAAATGTTGCAAAACTCAAATACCAAATGCTGCCATTGGAGCCAAAAGGCAAAAAGACATTTCCCTTATAAATGCACAAAATCCAAGGCGATTTTGCGAAAGGCACGCGCTGCTTATCCGCGCGCGGGTGCCGCTTTGCGGCACCAGAGCATTTTATCAATATATAATTTTAAGGTTAAAATGCTCTAAAATGCTCTGAAATGCTCTAGCCTCTTTGCTTGGCGTTGATCAAGCTGATCATTTTGGAACTCAGGCTGGACAAATCCGGTTTGGCAAATTGGGCGTCCGCGCCCACGGATTCGCCTTTGTGCACCAGACGATCGGTGATCAACGAGGAGAACAGGGCCACAGGCAGAGTTTTCAGCACCGGGTCGTCTTTTATGTTTTTGCACAAGGTCAGCCCGTCCATACTCGGCATTTCAATGTCCGTAATCACGCCGTCCACCAGGTCGGTAATGGGAATATTTTCCTCTTCGGATTTGGCTCTGAGTTCTTTGAGCAGTTTCCAGGCGTCGCCGCCGTTATCTTTTTGCATGACCCTGAACCCGCCGCCGCCTTCAAGAAGATCCTTGACCAGGTTGCGGATGGAGGCGGAATCGTCGGCATGGACGATCTGATAAATTCTGTGGTCCTCGCTTAACTGATCCGGCGCTTTATAGGTGATGGCCAGGTCTGGGTTGAGGTCGGCCACAATTTTTTCCATATCCAGAACAAAAGCCACCCGGCCTTCCAGGTGGACCACGCCGGTGATGGCGTCAGAGCTGACGTGTTGCAGGAATTCACCGGGCGGCTCCACCGAACTCCAACTGAGGCGGTGAATGCGCGTGACCCCGGACACCAGAAAAGCGGTGACCACATGGTTGAATTCCGTAACAATGATCTTGGGCTCTTCTTTTTCCACCCGCTGCTTTTTGAGATAAATAGCCAGGTCGATGAGCGGCACCACCCGGCCATCGCGGTATTGAAACGCTCCCAGCACGCAGGGATCATTCATATTCGGCATAACCGTGACCGGCTCCATGCGGATGATTTCCAGCACTTTGGCCACGTTGACCCCGTAATGGCCGCGATAGTCGTCGGATTCGTCTATGTAAAATTCAACAACTTCCAGCTCATTGGTGCCGGATTCAAGCAGAATGTTGGTATGAGACATATTTTTCACCTTAAACTAAAAAATATCAGCCTTAAGCGTTTCAACTTTGGAATATTGCAAAATTCAAATCCCAAACGCTGTCTTTAGAGTATTTTTCCAATAGATAATTTCAAGGTTAAAATGCTCTAAGGCAGCGCCTCAACTTTAACAGCCTATAATCTTGCCTAAAATAGTCAATGCTTTTTTCTGCCCATCTGCAAGGCTTGGCGGTCAGCCTTGAAACAGATATACTTTTCTTGCGGCTTTGCGCAAAATAGCTTTGAAAAAGGGCCGTTACTCCGCCTGAATTTGCCCGCAAATTCAGGCTACGCGCAGCCTTTGGCCAACGGCCAAGCGGTTTTTCCGAGTTTGTCCACGTTTTACGCAAGGCCAGCCCATGCAGCATAGCACATCTTCAGACAATTGTTCCAGCCCTGCCATCATCTTGGTTACGCACGGGCCTTGTCCGCCAAAAAACAATTTGGGGCGTATGGCTTTGGAGCAGTCCGTTTATAAACAATTTCCGGAGCACAGGCTAACCTGGAGCGGGACCGGGCAACTGAGGCAAGTTTTTTCCCGGGCGGCTCACTGCGGGATGAGCAACCTCGCGCTTTTGCCTTTGCTTTTGCTTCGCGGCGAGGCCTTTGCCCGGCTGGAGGCGCTGCGGGCGGCAGCCGAAGATCAACATTCCGGCTTGCATATTCAAATGGCCGCGCCGTTGCTGGCGGATCCTATAGATATTATCGGCCTTGGCGAGGGCTTGTTTAGGGAAGAAGTTGACACCCTGGCTGCCCGAGCCGGGGTGCTGCTGGTCGGGCATGGCAGCGGGCAGCATTCAGGCGCGGTTTATCAGGATTTATATCGGGCCTTGCAAGACCGCGACCCGCGTTTTTTTGTCACTGTCCTACAGGGTGCGCCGCAGCCGGATGCCGTTGCAGAAGCCTGCAAAAACCGGGGGATTGAAAAATTGAGCCTTGCGCCGCTTATGGTTTCAGCCGGGGCGCACTGGCAGCGGGATGTGCTCGGCCCGGCTGCGCACTCCATTTTAAGCCGCTTGGCCGGGTGGGGTTTCTCGGTTACGGTGTCTTCGACGACCCTGCTGGAACGCCCCTGCGCCAGAGCCATCTGGCTTGCACACCTGAGCGCGGCCATGGGCTTGAGCGTTTGAGCGTAGCAATTCATTGTTGTTTGGGTAACCATGAAAAAACAAGGGAACAATCACTATGAGCAAGCGGCAAGGCCGGTGCAGGACCGGGATTTTGCGCGGAGTACTTGTTGTCTGCCTGGCCGTGGCGGCAATAGCCGTGGCGGGAGTGAAAAGCGTGGGTGATTTTTTGGCCGATGCCGCGCCTCCGGTCGAACTGCCCGCAGACCTGGTTTTTGACCGTTTGCTGGTGGAAAAAGATCAGCGCCGTTTGACCGCCTTTAGCAACAACGAACCCTTGCGCGTTTACCGTATTGCGCTTGGATTTGCGCCCGAGGGGCACAAGGAAGTGGAAGGCGACGGCAAAACCCCGGAAGGCATTTATTATGTGGACGGCAAAAATCCCAACAGCCGGTATTATAAAAACTTGGGGGTTTCATATCCCAACGAGCAGGACCGCGCCCATGCCCAAAGTCTG
>CAZNBK010000005.1:9633-21964 GCA_964571105.1 uncultured Desulfovibrionaceae bacterium | reverse complement strand
ACAAAAATGGCAATAAAATCACAGCCTTTGGAGCTTGGCGCCCGCAAAAAATTGCCAACTAAGGGAAGAATTAACCTCTAGCTTCGTTGTATTAACATCCGCCCTGCTTCTCCGAGCTTGGGCTATAAAGGTTGACTTTATTTAGCGAGTCATACAAATTATTTGAATCACTGATTGCAAAGCATTTTCCAGGAGTCGGTTATGAGTGAAAGAATGGCGTCAGCTAACGATTATAAAGAAGTGGCTAAAGTAGCCGCTAAATATATCGAGGCCATACGCACCGGCAACATCGATATGTTGGATAATATGTTCCATAAAAATGCCGTGGCTTACGGCACTGTCGATGGTGAGCTTGTGGGTGGCGCCGGTAATCCTGCTGTTGCATTTATTAAGAACAACGGCAAATCCCCAGAAATTGAATATCATATTGATGTGCTTGACATAACGCCAACCACCGCAGTCGTCCGAATTGTTATGGAAAAAGATGCTATCGGGTCTGATTGCAACGCAAACCTGCTGCTTCTCAAGTTGAATGACGGCTGGACTGTGATTGCCAAAGTTTTTCACCAGTTTTGATAAGTTAATTCTTTCAGCATAGAAAAATCTTACAATGAATGGCCCGGAAACGATTCCGGGCCATTATTCCATTTATATATTGTCTGCGTCAGACGGTACTGAAAAGCCGACGCCTTGGAAATATCCGTTTGCTCGGCAAGCGCTTTTTCCGCTTTCTGTGCTTGACGCTCGATAGACAGCAAACGCCCCTGCAGCGCAGATTCCTCTCGCTGGCGCTGTTCCTGTTGAGCGTTCACGGCCAAGACTAAGGTGACGCGGCTTTATTGCCCTGGAAACTGGCGGCTACCGTGCATGACACGCAGAATCTGCACACGGTTGGGCAACACTCGGTAAATCAGCGCATATGGCGTATCCTTGACGAGCCATTCCCTGGTGTTGGGCACTCTTCCCGGCTTGCCCGCGCCTGGAAGCGTAGTGAGATGTTCAGGCGCATTGTAGATACGCTTTACATAGTCTTCCCCGGCATCAAAAGGTAGATTTTCGCCAAGCAGATAGTCGGCTATGCCGTCCATGTCTTCTGATGCACTTATCGTCCATTCAATGGGTAAAGGGTTACGGGGCGACATTGAAGCCCTTTGCCTTTAACCGTGCGCCCATTTCCTCATGGCTGATTACCCTGCCCGCTTCCGCATCGTCTATTCCCTTTTGCACCTCGGCGAGATACCATGTCTCACGCTCAAGGTATTGGGCGACGGCTTCCTTGATTATCCAGGCGCGAGGCCTGTCCATCTGCTCGGCCATCTTGTCGAGCTGTTCGCGTACTTCCGGGTCGAACCGTACTGTCGTTACTGGCTGCATATTTGCTCCTTGCATAGTCGCATGTATCCTTATGTATGCTTTGAGCATACGCGTGGTGGAATAAAAATGCAACCTGCTAATTTGTCCGAACTTTCCAGGTTGACCAAAAGAAGTGCGCCTTTTAAGGTTGAAATATGAGAAAATATCATATTGAACGGATGGACTTCGGCTTTCTCCGGCAAGCTATTGAACTGGTTGAAAGTGTATTTATGGAGTTTGAAGCCCCCGGCTACTCTGACCAAGGGATTGAAGAGTTTCACAAATATATCCAAATTGAACGCCTGCAAAATGAGATGGTTTCTTCGCGGCTTATGATGTGGGGCTGCTTTCTTGACAAGAAACTTGTCGGTGTTTTGGGGATTGAAACAAAAGGTCACATTTGCTTGCTTTTTGTTGCAAAAGAACTCCACAGGCAAGGGATTGCCAAGACCCTGCTGAAAGAAGGCTTGCTTTTATTCCGCGATAAGAATTTTTCCCAAATAACCGTTAATTCCTCACCGTATGCTGTTCCTGCCTACCAACGCATGGGGTTTGCTGTTACGCAACCAGAGCAGGACGTTAACGGCATCAGGTTCACTCCTATGGTGCTTTCCTTGGTATAAACGACTATTGAATTTGGTGGGGTTGCACAGTTTGGCCGGAGTACAAAGAAAGTCAATAAACCAAGCATAAAACGCCCGTGTTCTACGGGCGTTTTACATTTGCATTTACCGCCGGGCAGGTATGGCTCGCTATTCATTTGAAAATAATGGTTTTATTTTTTCTCTGTGCAATTTTTCAAACGCCCTTGACAAACCCCGGATGTATCTATAAAAGTTACACAAAGGCGACAGAATGAACAACGACACTCGATTGGCCGTAAGCGCACACGTCCTGGCGCTGCTTGCTCTTGTTCGGGGGGATTACCTGACCTCTGAATTTTTGGCGCGTAGCGTGAACACAAACGCGGTTGTAATACGCCGCCTGATCAGCCAGATGAAAAAAGCCGGCCTCGTTGAAGTTCGCCCCGGTCTTGGCGGGGCAACATTAGGCCGGTCGCCGGAGGAAATATCCTTGCTTGATGTCTATACCGCTGTGGTTCCCAAACCCAAAGCCTGTCCGTTTTATTTGCATCAAACCCCTAATCCCAAATGCTTTGTCGGCGAAAATATACATGCTGCGCTTGAAATGCCCTTTGCAAAAGTAAACCAGGCCATGAAAGACAGCCTTGCAACAACAACAATCGCCGATATTGCCGCGTTTATAAAAACGCGCCTGGATATTTCTTCGCAACAGAACAGCGGCTAGAGCAGCTCATTCTCATTTGATTACGCTCTTTTTGCACCTGAGCATGCTGTTGGGGCGATATTTTTTTCACCTCTTGAGTAACTACAAAAGTTACAGCACAAGGAGTTGTTATGAAAAAGTTGTTTGAACCCGCTGTAGTCGGGAAGCTCTCGCTTAAAAACCGTGTTATCCGTAGCGCGACTTTTGAAGGGGCTTTTGACGGGAATGGACGTTATGCAGAAAACCTGCTCAAATTCTATGAGCCGTTAGCCAAGAACGGCGTTGGCGCAATTATCACCGGCATGGTTGGAATTGATGAAAATTCAAGAGTTGCGCCCTCTATGGTGAAAGCCTACGGGCATGAGCTATTTATTCCTGAACTGAAGCAGGTGGCGGAAAGAGTGCATGCCTTGGGCTCGAAACTTATTGTGCAGATCGCCCATTGCGGCCAAAAGGCCGGACACATTGACAGCGGAGGCCAGCCGTTGGGGCCGTCCGCTGCGGAAATTATCCCCGGTGCGCCTGCGCGGGCCATGACCCGTGGAGAAATTGGCGCAGCTGTCGAAGGATTTGCCCTGACAGCGGCCCGGTGTAAGGAAGCGGGGGCCGATGCGGTTCAAATACACGGAGCGCACGGCTATCTGCTCAGTGAATTTATCAGCCCGTATTTTAATAAACGGACTGATGAATATGGCGGCGCTATCGACCGTAGAGCGCGGATCGTTCTGGAAGTTTTCGATGCCGTGCGGACCGCCGTGGGCAAAGAGTACCCCGTTTGGATTAAAATTAACTGTAAGGATTTAATCCCCCCATCCATAACTGATGATGAATTTCTGTGGATTTGCCGAGAGTTGGATAAGCGGGGCATTGACGCAATTGAAGTTAGCGGAGGCGCCATTGTGGATGGCAAGCCCTCTTCCATGCCAATCATCAAAAAGGAATCGGACGAAGGATATTTTGCCTGCGAAGCTTTGAACATTGCGGAAAATATCTCCGCTTCCGTGATCAGCGTCTGCGGGTATCGGACCCCGGACTTGATCGAAACCTGGCTTAACAAGGGAAAAATTGAAGCAATCGCAATGTGCCGCCCCTTCATTTCCGAGCCGGATCTCATTAGCCGTTGGAACAGGGGGGATAGAAGCAAGGCTCGCTGTATCTCCTGCAATAAATGCCTCAGCCCGGATGACGTTATCTGCAGGGCATTTCCTGTGGCGTAGCCCCAAGCTCTGGCAAGATAAATGGATAGAATATCTCGAAGAAAATTTATCGCTTTTGCCGCGGCAGCGACCGGCATATGCGCAACATCCGGTATTTCCGGTGCTTTCGCCGTGTCCAGCGGGCAACAGGCGGATGGAGACAAGATTATGAAAATGCAGACAACCACGATTATTCACTTCAGCCCTACCGGCTCGACAGCCAAGATTGCCAATCATCTTGGAGAAGCATTGGCTGTGGCGGCCATGGAAATTGATCTGACAACGCAAACCCTGAAAGAACACTCCATAAGCAAAGACAGTTTTGCTGTGGTTGCCGTCCCGGTTTACGGGGGGAGAGTTCCGGCCAGGGCTGTGGAAGCTTTACGCCTCGTCACCGGCAATGGCGTGCCTTGCGCCAGTATTGTCGTATATGGCAACCGCGCCCCGGATGATGCCCTGCTTGAACTGAATGACATGCTTGTGGAACAAGGCTTCAAGGTAATCGCCTCCGGCTCTTTTGTGGCCCAGCATTCCCTGGTTGATGAAATTGCCGCAGGGCGACCGGATGCAGAAGATTTTGCCGCCCTGGACTCTTTCGCGGCTGCAATTCTGGGGACAATTTCAAGCGGACCAGGGCCGCATGCCCCGACAGTTCCGGGCAAGCGCCCGTATGTGGAGTTCCCCTCCCAGCCAGTCACTCCGCTAGTGTCAGATAATTGTATCAGTTGCGGGGTTTGCGCCCGGCAATGCCCGTTGTCCGCAATCCCTGCTGGAGATTTCAAGACTACGGATAAAGAAAAATGCATCCTGTGCATGCGTTGTGTCCGGGTCTGTCCTGTAAACTCCCGCGCATTGCCGCCGCAAGTCAGTGAACACCTGACGGCGTTTCTGCGGCAATTCGCAGAGCGAAAAGACCCGGAAGTATATTTTTAACTTCCGGAAGACAGCTAATCACTATTATCTGGCGTAATGCCAAAGGAAAAATATGGATTTCTCATACCTGCTAAAGAGCCGTTATTCGGTTCGCAAATACGAATCTGCCAAGGTGCAGCATGAAAGCCTGCTGCAAATACTAGAAGCAGCCAGGGTTGCTCCGTCTGCGATGAACAAGCAGCCAATCAAGTTGATCGTTGTCCAAGACACCGAGGGAATGGACAAGATAAAGAAAACTGCAAACATCTATAACGCGCCGCTTGCCGTTATCGTCTGCGGTGATCATGCGGCAGCCGCCGTAAACCCGTTTAGCAATAAAAGCACAGCGGTGATTGACGCCAGCATTGTGATTGACCACATGATGCTGCAAGCCTGCGCCTTGGGGTTGGGAAGCGTTTGGATAGGCCAGTTTGACCCGGCGGTCATCAGCAAAGAATTCGCGCTCCCAAACCACATTGAACCTGTCGGCATTTTGGCAATCGGGCATGGTGCCGGAAAAGCGCCCTCGCCTGATAGGCATGACGCCAAGCGAATCCCGCTGTCAGAACTCGTACTGGCCGGGCTGTCCAACGAGTAAACTTGGGCGCCGCATTTTCAGCTGCAAAATAAACATCGGCTCTCCGGCAAAATGGCACATGCTTTGGCGGAGAGCCGAAACTTTATGGCCGCTTTGGCGGTTGCCACTACAAGCAGTAACCGCCAAGCGAGGTTGGTGGGCTAATTTTCCAAGTAAATGAGCTAATAGCGACTATGTTTTTGCCCAAACTGCTGCACACAGCAAGACATCTACTAAGCATCCCGCATTATGAATGCGTTTGATGTCTTTGGGCGCTGGCCTTATGAGAAAGCGATAGACTGTTTCGCGCTTGTGGCGCTTTATCCCGCTTGTGCCAGGGCAGGCCGGTGTTCAACCAGGCTCACGCCATATTAAACGGAATTCTATGGATTTTGCGTACCGATACACCGTGGAAAGACTTGCGGGAACGATACCCGCCAGACCAGACCCGCCACAGGTTGTTCCAGAGTTGGCGCGATTATCGCGGCAAATGCCGAAAAAATCTTTCGCTATCTTGAAATTTTGTGCAGTTCTGATTTAGAATGGATTAAAAGCATACAACAGTTGAGGTAAGCATGATCACCCGCTTGGAAGATCAATTTTTAGACGAAGTCATGGGCATATGGCTGCATACCAATATAGCCGCGCATGGGTTCATTGCTAAGGCCCATTGGGAAAGTCTGTATGAAACGGTGAAAGCGCTGCTGCCCGCTTCGGATGTATTTATTTACCGGCAAGGCGGCAAAATAAACGGATTCATCGGCATAACAGACTCCGTCTATATTGCCGGGTTGTTTGTGGATGAAAAATACCAGGCGCAGGGTATCGGACAGAAGCTGCTGAACCATTGCCAGCAGCTATACTCGCGTCTGGAATTGGATGTGTTTGTGCGCAATGCCGGAGCAGTGCGTTTCTACCTGCGTAATGGGTTTTATCTGGCTGAAACCAGGCTGAACCCGGAGTTTCAGCAAGAGGAGCAGCATATGATTTGGATAAATGACGGCGCAAACTCCTTGCAGGAAAGAGACGCGCAATGAATGTCCGGGTGGTCGATTACAATCCCCGGTGGCCGGACATGTTTCTGTGTGAAGCGGAACAGATCAAAAGAATACTGGGCGATAATTTACTACAGGCATTCCATATTGGGAGCACAGCGGTGCCCGGCCTGAAAGCCAAGCCCATCATTGACATCATGCCTGTAGTGCGCAGTCTCAAGCAAGTTGATATGTGCGCAAACGCGTTTGAAGCGATCGGCTATGAGGTCATGGGGGAATTCGGCATGCCGGGCAGGCGCTACCTGCGAAAAGGCGGAGATGAGCGCAGCCATCAGATCCATATCTTTCGGTTTGACAATACAGCCGATATTTTGCGGCACTTGGCATTCAGAGATTATTTACGCTGCCGCCAGGACATCTGCAGAGAGTATGGTGAATTAAAAAGCAGGCTTGCCGGGCAATATCCCACCGATATTGAGGCATACGGCGACGGCAAGGAGCGGTTTGTAAAGCAAGTGGAGGCCGCTGCCTTGCAGTGGTGCTGGAGCGTTTACCTCAATTTCCGTCAACCTGCGCAGCAATAGCCACTCAAGCTCACGGCTTACCCCGGTGTTATTTGATTGCAGCGCTTTCGCAAGGGCCTGGATTTATAATTGGCTTTAACGGCAATTTCACATAGCCTGCAGCCATGATATTTACAAAAATATTCTTACTTTTCTTCATAACTGCATTGGCCGAGATAATCGGCTGCTTTCTCCCCTATTACTGGCTGCGGAAAAACGGCCCGGTGTGGCTTTTGATTCCAGCGGCTATCAGCTTAGCGCTTTTTGCGTGGCTCTTGACCCTGCACCCTGCGGCCAGCGGGAGAGTTTATGCGGCATATGGATGCGTCTATGTTGCCACGGCCCTGGCCTGGCTCAGGTTTGTTGACGGCGTGCCGCTTTCAACCACAGATATCGTTGGCGGGGTTGTTGCCTTGCTGGGAATGTTGATTATTATGATCGGCTGGGGAAATGCCGCTGCATAAAATTTTTTAATGAACTAAAACTGCTCCATCATGCTTTTCAGGTTGATGACATTCCAAGGCCCATAACGGGAAGACAGTTTTTTTCCTTGCGGTTCCCGTCATATCGCCTGAAAGGCGCTATAGCAGAAAAAGCTTAGCAAGGCTTCGCGCGGGAGGTGGTAGCGCAGTTTATGTCGTTGGCGGCATGGCAGAAAAGTTCTGCCCCGGCTCAGTTGCTGCTTTCCCCGAAGTAACGGCGCAGCTTCTGTAACAGCACGCCCAGGTTCAACGGTTTGCCCACATGGTCGTTCATGCCGGCGGCCAGACATTTTTCCACATCTTCACGAAAAACGTTGGCGGTCATGGCGATTATGGGAATGGTCCCGGCCTTCGGCACATCCAACTCCCGAATGCGGCGAGTCGCCTCCAGGCCGTCCATGCCCGGCATTTGCACATCCATGAGAATTACATCATAGCGCTCCGGGCTTTCCTGAAACATGCGCACGGCCTCTTCGCCATTTTCGGCACAGTCAATTTCCAGTTCCGTCGGTTCCAACAGGGTCAGGCAAATTTCCCGGTTGATCTCCACATCCTCGGCCAGCAGCGCCCGGCGTCCCTTAAATACGACGTTTTCGCCCTGCGCCGCGTCCTCAACCGGCATGTCGTCGATGCCGAGGCATTCGTTGATACAATCGGCAATATCCGAACGGAAAAGCGGTTTTTGCAGGAACCTGTCCACACCGGCCGCTTTGGCGTCATCGGCGATCAATCGCCATTCCTCGGAGGAGATCATGGTCACAATGGAATTGCCGATGCCCCGCTGCTTGACTGCTCGCGAAAGATCAATGCCGTTCATGCCGGGCATTTTCCAGTCGATGAAATACACATCATGATGGACGCCCTGCTCAAGCAAGGCCACCACTTCCTCGCCGCTGGCGGCCACGTCGCAGTCAATGCCGAAACCTTGCGCGGTTTCCTTAAAGTATTCCAGAACGGATTCGTCGTCATCCACAGCCAAAATGCGGATATTTTTCCAGTTTACATGATTATCCAGCCGGAGCTGTTTCTCCGCGCCCGCAGCGGCAAGCCGAACCGTAAAGATAAACGTGGCCCCCTCACCCAACTCCGATTCTATCCAGATATTTCCGCCCATCAATTCAACGATTCGCCGCGAGATGGCCAGCCCCAGGCCCGTGCCGCCGAAATCACGCGAGGTGCTGCTGTCTGCCTGCTGAAATGCCCGGAATAGCCGCGCCTGCTGCTCTTTGCTGATGCCGATGCCGGTATCGGCCACCTCAAAGCGCAGCGTGTACACGCCATCGTTTTCCTCAAGCAGAGACGCCTTGAGGCTGACGGACCCTTCTTCCGGGGTAAACTTCACGGCATTGGACAACAAATTCATCAACACCTGCGTCAGCCGCTGCGCATCACCGGACAGACGCTGCGGAATGGCCTCGTCAATATCAACACTTAGGCGCTGGTGCTTTTCATCCACCCTGAAATTGATAAAGGTGGCTACCTTGCGAACCAGCTTTTCCAAATCAAAATCCAGAACGGAGAGCTCAAGCTTGTTGGCTTCAATCTTGGCCATGTCCAGGATATCATTGACCACTCCCAGCAAGTGCGTGGACGCATCCTCAATTTTGCCAAAGGCGTAATCTTTTCTGCCCGTGTCCGGGGCAGCCTTGCCTATGGAGGTCATCCCGATTACCACATTGAGCGGTGTGCGGATTTCATGGCTCATGTTGGAAAGAAAATCGCTCTTGGCCCTGTTTGAATCTTCGGCCTGATTCTTGGCCACAGTCAGCATCTCGTTAAGCCGCTTTAGATTTCGGTTTTTTTCTTCCAGCTCCCGGGCGTAATTTTGCAACTTGGTGATCAGATCATTGATTTTTTCAGCCATAAGCTTGAAGGCCCGGGACAAGATGCTGATTTCATCGTTACCCCGCTCCGGCGGCACTTCCACATCAAAATTGCCCTCGCCGAGCGCTTTGGCGGTGTTGGCCAGCGCCAGCAACGGTTTTGTGACACTCAAGGCCACCAGATACAAAAGCACGGCAATTATGCCGATGGATATCAGTGAAACCATCAGAACATAATTACGAATACTTTCAGCGGACTTAAGAACTTCCGCCATGGGCACGCTGACGGCCACCGACCAGGGCTTTGTGGCCGGGCTGAGCTGGATGGGCATGTAAACTGTGTAAAAATCCTTCCGGCTCACATAATAGGGAGCGCCGTTCTTAATGGCGTTCCGGATTTCCGCGCTCAGGTCGAGCAGTTCGGCATCGGCGGCCAGCATGGCCTCAGCCGCCTCCGGCACGATATGCGGCCAATACAAATTGCTTGCATCGGGATTTACGGCGTATTTTGCCAGTCCTTCAACAAACTCCGTCAGATTTTCGTACTGTTCGGTTTGCACTTCATCAGCATCAACAGGCAGCGGATTGTCTGCAAGGAATGACCTGGCGTATTGCAAGGCCAGACCGGCTTTTTGCGGGTCTGCCACCAGCATGTCGCGCAGCAAGACTTCGCGGAGATCTTTGGCCAGATACTGTTTGTCCGGATGCGCCACAACAGCGCCGGAATTGGATAAAACTTCCGTATACTCTCCGGTGCCGCGCGTATCCACCCGCGAGACCATTTCCTGCAACTTGTCGAGGACAATATCGGAAGAAATAATGCCGATGAATTCGCCCTTGTGAATGATGGGGAAAATCATACTGGCCAACATGACCATGTTCCCCTGCACCTGGTACGGGTACGGATCGGTGAGATATTCCTGTTTTGTGCTTTTGGGCACTATCCACCAATCCGCAGAATCTATGTCGTACAGCGGCTCTGCGGTGATGACCTCACCAAGCTTGTTCCAATATGGGGCGTAGCGACCGGTTTGATCGTACTCCGGCCCCATTCCGGCATAGGCCGCGTCTTTGCCGTCCAGGGCATTTGGTTCATAACCAATGCAAAACGCAGTGATATATTCTTTCCGGACCAGGGCATTTTTCAGAATATCGTTCATGAGCTCCCGATCGGTAACATCGTGGTCTTTCATGGTTTCAAAAACCACAGACAACGTTTCAGAAGTAACCCTTGCCCCTTGCAGCTCCGCTTTTATCTCGTTCTTATATTTTTCCGCTGTTTCCTCGGCCAGAATAAAGGCGTCGGTTTTGGACATCTCGATGCTTCGCTGCGAAACTATCAGCGTGAGCGCCACAAACGAAACCACGACAACGGCTGTTACCAGAAAAAATATCTTGGTTTTCAGATTAAGGTTGTCAAACATGATTCACCTCAAAGGGCTGGAGCTATCTATAAAAATTATGAATTATTAGCTTTATATCAGCTTTTCCAACAGCCCGCAAAGCAAAGATAAAAGAAAAAAAGGATTTACAAGTGCAATAACAGAAGAAACAAGAGTCTAATCGGATGAATTATCAAAATATTGCCGCTTTTCGTCAAAACAAGCTTGTTCTTGTTTTATGACCACAAAACAAGGGAAAATATCGGGTAAAATCCATATTAATCCGAAAAATCATTCTCGCCTTCATCAGACAAAAAGCGACACGCAAAGCGGTCGCTTTCAGCATTCAAGATCATTAGAGCAGTTCAACTTTGAAATGTTGCAAAACTCAAATACCAAAGGTTGTCATTGGAGCCAAAAGGCAAAAATACTTTTCCTTATCGTATCCCTCTCGGCTCGGCAGGACGCCGAGCCGAGAGGGTCGCTCACAAAAAGTCGCCTCCAGCGGCGAAGCAAAACATACCACTCCCTAATGAGGGTCCAGGGCTTAGCCCTGGGGGGTGCAGGGGATCATCCCCTGCTTATTTCTTCCGGCGGCGCCTATTGCCTGGCCGAGGTAGCCTTCATCCGCTCCTGGTGCGACATTTTGGAAAGCTTGATTACCTTGTCCCCATCCAGCTGCATGGCTGTGACCAGGCGGGTGCCGTAATCAGGATCGGCCAGGTAACAATGGGCCGCGTGGCGGCACTTGACGTTATCCGTGACGCCGTCCATGTTGCGCACGGTATTTTCAATGAGGAGTTTTTTCTTGTCTTCGGTCATCAGGCGATAAAGATTACCGGGCTGGTAAAAACAATCGTCGCTGAGATTATCCTTGGGTTCATAGTAATCTATCGCCCCTTTTACTTCCAGAGGCGGCTCCCGATGCTCGGGCTGCTCTTCCCATTCCCACAAACTGTTGGGTTGATAGCCCAATGTGGAACCGTAATTGCCGTCCACACGCATCTGACCGTCGCGGTGGTAGCTGTGCACCGGGCAGCGAGGCGCGTTTACCGGAATGGACATATGGTTGATCCCCAGGCGGTAGCGCTGCGCGTCGCCATACGAGAAAATACGGCCTTGCAGGAGTTTGTCCGGAGAAAGCCCCACACCGGGCACCAGGCTTGCCGGGTTGAAAGCGGCCTGCTCGACATCCGCAAAATAATTGTCCGGGTTGCGGTTCAATTCCAGGGTGCCCACGGGAATCAACGGGTATTCCTTTTGACTCCAGACCTTGCTGATATCAAAAGGGTTTTCCTTATGCTGCTCGGCCTGCTGCTCGGTCATGAGCTGGATGCAAAAATCCCAACGGGGAAAATCGCCCCGCTCGATGGCCTCGTACAGGTCGCGCTGGTTGCTTTCGCGATCCTGCGCGATAATTGCGGCGGCTTCTTGATCGGAAATATTCTTGATGCCCTGCTGGGTGCGCCAGTGGTATTTCACCCAGACACGTTCATTTTTCGCATTAATCATACTGTAGGTATGACTGCCGTACCCGTGCATGTGGCGATAAGACAAAGGAATGCCCCGGTCGGACATGGTGATGGTCACCTGGTGCAGCGCTTCCGGGAGCATACTCCAGAAATCCCAGTTATTTTGCGGCGAGCGCATGTTGGTCTTGGGGTCGCGCTTGATGGCGTGGTTCAAGTCCGGAAAGCGAAGCGGGTCGCGCAGAAAAAACACCGGAGTATTATTGCCCACCAGGTCCCAGTTGCCCTCTTC
>CAZNBK010000005.1:0-9623 GCA_964571105.1 uncultured Desulfovibrionaceae bacterium | reverse complement strand
GTAGAATTTGAGGGCGAAACCACGGATATCCCGCTCTGCGTCTGCCGCGCCGCGCTCTCCGGCCACAGTGGAAATACGGGCAAACATCTCGGTCTTTTTGCCGATTTCGGAAAAGATCTTGGCCTTGCTGTATTTTGTGATGTCGTGCGTAACCGTAAAGGTGCCGAAAGCGCCAGAACCCTTGGCGTGCATCCGCCGTTCGGGAATGACCTCTCGATCGAAATGAGCCAGTTTCTCAATGAACCAATGGTTTTGGAGCAGCATGGGACCGCGCTCGCCGGCTGTAATTGAATTGGTGTTGTCCACTACCGGAGCGCCTGCTGTTGTGGTCAATTTTTTAATTTTTTTACCCATTGCCTACTCCTTTCAAAGCCATTGCTGGTTAAGAAATTTACTTTTTACTTCCGGTTTTTCCCTCATCTGCTAATAAAACTTATTTCCAATAACCTACATAAACTTCTCAATATACTCAATATAATATTGTATAATATTTTCCGTATACTTATTTGAACTATACTTTTATCTCAATTTATGCGCGCCAAAATATATATTATGGCATTTTAGCATTGAAATTATCTCTTGGAAAAATGCTCCATTTCCGGCAAGGCCCTGCCCTGCCGGTCTTCTGCCGATCTGCGTAAAATTCAACCAATAGTCAGCAAAAAACGCCGCTATTTTTTCTCAGTCGTAAACAGAGTTTTGAACCGGCGCGGCTGGCTGCGCAAGTATTGCCGAGGCGCATCTGCAATGGAAACCCCCATATCCGCCGCCGCATGCCAGGGCCAGCGCGGGTCGTACAACATGCCCCGCCCGATGGCGACCATGTCCGCCCGCCCGTTGACGAGTATCCCGGCGGCCAGTTCCGGCTCGGTAATCAGGCCCACAGCGATGACCGGTATATTTACGGCATGCTTGATTTTTGCGGCCAACGGCACCTGATAGCCCGGCCCCAAAGCAATTTTCTGGTCCGGCGACAAACCGCCGCCCGAAACGTGAATGAAAGAACAGCCGAGTTTTTCCAGCTCTACGGCAAAGGTTGCGCATTCATTAATGTCCCAGCCGCCTTCGACGAAATCAGTGCCGGACACGCGCACCCCCAGCGGGAACCCCTCCGGCATGGCCGCGCGCATGGCTTTAAATACTTCCAACGGAAAACGCATTCTGTTTTCCAGGCTTTTGCCGTAGCGGTCTTCGCGCCGGTTGGCCAGGGGCGACAGGAACTGGTGCAGCAGATAGCCATGCGCGGCATGTAATTCAACAACATCATAGCCAGCCTGAACAGCCCGCTGCCCCGCGAGGACAAAGGACCGGGTCAGGCGGGCAAGATCGTCTTGCGTCAAAGCCACCGGCACAGGCGCTGCATCGTCGTAGGCAAGGGCTGAGGGGCTGCAAACCTGCCAGCCGCCTTCCTGCTCACTCAAGTGCGTCCCGCCTTCCCAGGGCCGTGCCGTAGAAGCTTTGCGCCCGGCGTGCGCCACTTGCACCCCCATGGGAATCTGTGAAAAATTTTTAATAAAAGCCAGCATTTTCCGGTGCGATTCAGCCAGCTCATCACTCCACAGCCCGAGATCAAAGGGGGAAATCCGGCCTTCCGGCTCCACCGCTGTAGCCTCGACAATGAGCAGGCCCGCGCCGGAAACAGCCAGGTGTCCGTAATGCATATAGTGCCATTCGGCGGCGTGGCCGTCTTTGGCTGAATATTGGCACATGGGCGGGATAACGATGCGATTGGACAGGTTCAGGCCGTTTAAAGCAATGGGCGAAAACAGGATATTCATTGCAGACTCCTTGGAGAGTTATTATTTTCCATTGATCGCGTTTAAGTCGCGCGTGCCTTGCGCAAAATCGCCTTGGATTTTGCGCATTTATAAGGGAAAAGTGTTTTTGCTTTTTGGCTCCAATGACAGCATTTGGCATTTGAGTTTTGCAACATTTCAAAGTTGAACTGCCCTAACCGCAGAAAGCAAAAAAGAAGTAAGCACTATCTTTTGCAAAGGCAAAAGCGCCAGGCAAAAGTAAATGTAAAGGGCATAAATTGAAAAAGACTGGAAGCGCCAAAGCAAAAATTCAGCGCTAAATGTAGAAAGTATCAGGTTTAAGCCTGATTTGTGGCTAAAAAATCATCTCCAGCAGAAAAAAGGACAACGCGCCGACTGTGGCGGCAGCGGGAATGGTGAGCACCCAGGCGACAAGAAGATTTCCGGCCACCCCCCAACGCACCGCTGAAAGCCGCTTGGAAGAGCCAACCCCGAAAATGCTGGCCGTAATGGTATGCGTGGTGCTGATGGGAGCGCCCATTGCCGATGCGCCGGCAATAACCAGAGCTGCCGAGGTTTCTGCGGCAAAGCCGTGCACCGGTTCCAGTTTGAATATTTTGCGGCCCATTGTTTTTACAATCCGCCAGCCGCCCACGCTTGTGCCTGCGGCCATGGCCAAAGCACAGGCAAACTTCACCCACAGGGGCACGCTGATATCGTCTATCTGCCCGAAAATCAGCAGAGCCAGGGTAATAACCCCCATGGTCTTCTGGGCGTCATTCAGTCCGTGGCTGAGCGCCATGGTCCCGGCGGAAAAAACTTGAGCCTTGCGGAAAAAGGCATTGGCCGTTGAACGTCTGAGCCTGAAAAAAAGAAAGGTTATAACGCTCATGAACAGCAGGCCGCCGAGAAAACCGGCCAGAGGAGAGGCCACCAGGGGAAGGATAACTTTTTTGACGATGGAAGCGACATTCAGCGCGCTTACACCAGTATGGGCGATTGCCGCGCCGATAAGGCCGCCGACGAGCGCATGCGATGACGAAGACGGAATGCCGAAATACCAGGTGAAACTGTTCCACCCGATGGCGCCGAGCAAGCCTGCCAGCACCAGAATTTGACTGCCGCCGACAACATCCGGCCTGATGATGCCGCCGCCCAGAGTTTGCGCCACTTTCGTACCCAAAAACGCCCCCAGAAGATTAAGCACAGCCGCCATGATAACCGCTGTGCGCGGGCTGAGCACCTTGGTGGAAACAACCGTGGCAATAGCATTGGCGCAGTCGTGCGCACCGTTGGTGAAGTCAAAAATCAGGGCGGTGATAACGATGACTATCAGCAGCAGGGGGATCTCAAACATTCTTTAAAACCGCTTCTTCAATATCTTCGGCAAGCTCGGTAATTTGCGCAATTGCCTGCTCCATGCGGTCAAAGGCGCGGGTCAGCTTGACCATGGAAAACACCGCCTGCGGCGTCATTTCCAAGCCGCTCATGGCCTCCTCCAATCCGGAGCTGATCAGTAATTCGCTTTCATTAAGCAGGGCTTGAAAGGCGCGGGTATCGTGGCTGTCTTTGCGTTTGGAAAGACCTTTGAGCATTGAAGAAGTAAGCAAGGTCATCTGCTGAAGGTTTTGAGCCAGTTTTTTTAAGGTAAAGGGTGGCCGGTCAATATTCAAAACATACAGACGGTCCACAAGATTTTGCACAAGATCCGTCATGCGTTCCTGTTCTTTGGTAATGCGCAGAATATCTTCCCGGTCGATGGGGGTAATAAAGGTTTGGGACAATTCCTTGATTATGGTCAGGTATATCTGGCCGCCCTCCTCTTCCAGGCGGGCGACTTCCGGACGCAAATCGATCTCGTGGTCACCGCTTTCCAATAAACGGGAAATCATGACGCAGCCCGCGCACATAATTGAGTTTTGTTGTAAAAGGAATTGAAAAAAGGGGGCGGCTTTCGGCAAAAAAGCATCCAGCATTCAGACCTCCAGGGAGCAACAATAACATCATGAAAACGTTATGTTTGTTGACTTTTAAACAAGGTCGCCCTGTAAACGACCCTAGCGAAACAATCGCCCCCCGTATTTATACCAGACCTGCGCTTTGTCAAAGAAATTTATTGCCCCCCCCAAACCAGCGTAAATCCTGAGCCTGCGGGCGGGGCAGGCTATACCCCGTCCCGGCCAAGCGGCTGCATGTTGCAATTGGGCGTAAGCCCCTGCTGTTGCAAATAACCCGTGCCCCAGGAGTACATGGCCTCCAATACCGGCTGGATACTTTTCCCAAACGGGGTTAGCGAATATTCCACCTTGGGCGGCACCACCGGATAAACCTTGCGGCTGACCAGGCCGTCGGCCTCAAGCTCGCGTAACTGCTGGGTGAGCATCTTTGGCGTGGCGCAAGGCACTTCGCGCCGCAATTGTGAAAAACGCAGCGTGCCGCCCAGCAGCTTCCATAAAATCAAGGATTTATATTTGCCGCCGATGAGCCCCATGGCCGCCTCCACCGGGCAGTTGGTAAGCTTGGGCGCGCAGCAGGACTGGGTTGACGGCAGTTTATCGGTCTTGGGCATTTTTCGCACCTCCATCCGGCAGATCCAGCTTATACTCTCACAGTATACTTTTGGGTACTATGTTCCAAAAAAGTGCATTCTTGCCAGAATAAAAGTAATAGCTACAATCATAGCAACAGTCAAACCAGCCTTGCCCGCCGGGCGGGAAGTGCTGCTTACCAGCAGAGGCCAGCCATGCAGCCAGAAATAAAAAAAACGCAATTCGCGATTACCGGCATGACCTGCTCGGCTTGTTCCAGCCGGGTGCAGAAAGCGGTGGCCGCATTAAACGGCGTGCTCGATGTCAACGTTAATCTGCTTAAAAACAGCATGAGCGTAGCCTTTGACACCAACGAGCAGACTGCGGAAAGCATCATTGCGGCAGTGGAAAAGGCCGGATACGGCGCGTTGGCGCGGGACAGCGGCAAGATAACGGACAAGCCTGGCAGCCGGGCGACGGCTTCGGATGTCTTTGCCCGGGAACTGGCTGAAATGAAGCGCCGTCTGGCGGTCTCGTTTATATTCACCATCCCTTTGTTTTATATTTCCATGGGGCACATGGCCGGGCTGCCCATGCCGGGTTTTCTGCTCGGCGGGGAAAACGCGCTGGCCTTTGCTTTCACCCAATTTCTGCTGACTTTGCCGGTAATGATCGTCAACGCCAAATACTACCGGGTGGGCTTTAAAACGCTCTTTTCCGGCGCGCCGAACATGGATTCGCTCATTGCCATGGGCTCGGGCGCGGCAGCCGTGTTCGGCGTCTACGCCATTTATAAAATCGGCTACGGCCTGGGGCACGGGGACATGAACACCGTGCACCGCTTTGCCATGAATTTATATTTCGAGTCTGCGGCCATGATTTTGACCCTGATAACCCTGGGCAAATATTTCGAAGCCAAAGCCAAAGGCAAAACGTCAGACGCCATCGCCAGACTCATGGACCTGGCCCCGGCCACAGCCACCGTGCTGCGCGATGGCACAGAGGAAATCATTCCCCGCGAGGCTGTGCTGTCCGGAGACATCCTGGTGGTCAAAGCCGGAGAAAGCCTGCCCGTGGACGGCGTAATCACCGAAGGCAGCGGCTGGCTGGACGAGTCGGCCCTGACCGGGGAAAGCCTGCCCCTGGAAAAACGACCCGGCGACCAGGTAACCGGGGCGACCATCAACAAATCCGGGCACTTCCTGATGCAAGCCACCCGCGTGGGCGAAGACACCACCCTGGCCCAGATCGTCAAGCTGGTGGATGAAGCCACATCCACAAAAGCGCCCATCGCCCGGCTGGCGGACAAAATCAGCGGTATCTTCGTCCCTGTGGTTATCGTTATTGCCGTGCTTGCGACCACGGTCTGGCTGCTGCTCGGCCACGATCTGGAATTCGCTCTGTCCATCGGCATTTCCGTGCTGGTTATCTCCTGTCCCTGCGCATTGGGTCTGGCTACGCCAACGGCCATAATGGTGGGCACCGGGCGGGGCGCCGCCAACGGCATTCTGCTCAAGTCCGCCGAAGCCATTGAAACGGCCCAGGCCATAGACACAGTGGTTCTTGATAAAACCGGCACTGTCACTGAAGGCAAACCCATGGTCACCGACATCCTGCCCGCAGGAGCGCCCGCCGGGGGCGATGCTGAAAGTCGCTTGCTGCGCCTGGCCGCCTCTTTGGAAAAACTGTCCGAGCATCCTTTGGGCGCGGCCATCGTGCGGGAGGCGGAACAGCGCGGCCTGACCCTGGCCAAAGTAAACGAGTTTGCACAAATTCCTGGTCAAGGCATTGCCGGAAATATTGAAGGGCAGCGCTGTCTGGCCGGTAATCTTAAAATGCTGTCCGCCGAGGGGCTTGCACCGGGTGCTGAAATATTGAGCGCGGGCGAAGCGCTGGCAGCCCAAGGCAAAACAGCCCTGTATTTCGCGCAGGACCGGGAAATACAGGGCATCATCGCCGTGGCCGACGTCATCAAGGCAACCAGCCGTCTGGCAGTGGCCGAGCTGCAAGACATGGGCCTGGATGTGATCATGCTCACCGGCGACAACGCCAAAACCGCCGAGGCCGTGCGCCGCCAGGCCGGTATCGCGCATGTGCTGGCCGAGGTACTGCCGCAGGACAAAGAACGTGAAGTGCGCGCACTCCAGGAGCAGGGTAAAAAAGTGGCCATGGTCGGCGACGGCGTCAACGATGCCCCGGCTCTGGTGCGGGCCGATGTGGGCATTGCCATTGGCGCAGGCACGGACATCGCCATTGAATCCGCCGATATCGTACTAATGAAAAGCGATCTTTTGGACGTGGGCACGGCCATCAGGCTGAGCAAGGCGGTCATGCGCAACATCAGGCAGAATTTGTTCTGGGCCTTTTTCTATAATATCGTGGGTATTCCTGTGGCAGCCGGCGTGTTTTACGGCCTTAACGGACTAACGCTCAATCCCATGATTGCAGCGGCGGCCATGAGCCTAAGCTCGGTGAGCGTGGTCAGCAACGCCTTGCGGCTGCGCTTGTTCAAGCCCAAGACCGCCCGGCTTGCCCCCTGCGCCGCAGACTGCGCCCTGCCCGCGCCGGAGAAGAATATTTCCGCAACACACAACGCACAAAGGAGTTTGAGCATGACCAAGACCATTCATATAGAAGGCATGAGCTGCGGCCATTGCACCGGTTCCGTTGACAAGGCCTTGCGCGCCCTGCCCGGCGTACAGAATGTAAACGTGGACCTGACCGCCAAAACCGCAACTGTGGAAGCGGATAACAGCGTTTCCAACGATACCCTGAGTGCCGCCGTGACCGATTTGGGCTTTGAAGTGACCGGCATTGAGTAAACCGCTGCCGAACTGACTGAACAGTACTTCTTGTCTACAAAGGCTATATACAAAATCCTTAACGCCGGTAAAAGCGGCTAACACCCGGGAGCGCTCTGATTTGGTTCAGGGCGTTCTTTTTTTTCAGAAACAAAAAGTAGGATGCATTCAAAACCTGCACAGCGTAGTATTCCCGGAACGATGTTCATAGGAGGTTTTGCATTGGACATTCCACGTATCTTTACCATTACAGAAAGCGCTCACCGCATCCATAACCCGTTCACACCGGAAAAATTCGCCACGCTCGGCGCGGTGTTGCGTCTGGAGCCGGGAACTCGCGTGCTCGACCTGGGGAGCGGCTCCGGCGAGATGCTCTGCACCTAGGCGCGCGATTACGGCATCACCGGCACCGGCATAGACATGAGCCGATTATTCTCCGAGCAAGCCAAGCGCCGCGCAGAAGAACTCGGAGTCGCCGATCGAATTGAATTCATCCACAATGACGCCACAGGCTACGTCATTGACGAAAAAGTAGACGTGGCGGCCTGCATCGGCGCGACATGGATCGGAGGAGGAGTCGCCGGCACTATCGAGCTGCTGGCGAAGAGCCTCTGCTCCGGGGGCATCATGCTTATCGGCTAACCCTATTGGCTGCGGTTGCCGCCCACAGAAGACATTGCCAAGGGATGCCTTGCTGATTCTATTTCTGATTTTCTCCTGCTCCCGGAACTTCTCGCATCTTTCGACAACCTCGGCTACGACGTTGTGGAAATGGTTCTGGCAGACCAGGAAGGCTGGGATAGATACGAAGCGGCCAAATGGCTTACCATGCGCCGCTGGCTTGAAGCGAATCCCGACGACGACTTAGCGAAAGAGGTTCGGGCCGAATTGACCTCAGCGCCAAAGCGCCACGCCGCGTATACTCGTGAATACCTTGGCTGGGGCGTGTTCGCGCTGATGGCTCGATAATGTAAGGCAACTTGGCTATATATTTTAGAGCTTTTTAACTTTAAAACTATATATCGGTAAAATGCTCTAAATCGGACACTCCGGCGACTGCCGGGTCAGGAGATTTTGCGTTCCGTTGCCGCCAAGCTCAGTCAAAACCAGATTATACAAGCTCTCGGCAGCGGCTGTAAATTCCGCGGTCCGGTTTTCGTTAATCAATTCCATGTACAAAAGGACATTACGGGCCTGCCCGGTGAGCTTGGTGCGCTCGGCCTCGCGCCACAACCAGCTGCGCACGACAACTCCAAGGTCGTCTTTATAAACCAGCTCACCTTCACGCGGCGGTGAATTTTCGCTGCCGCCCAGGGGAATGAATTCCTCGGCGCCGTGGGCAAAATCCAGCAGCATATCGCCCTGAATTTTATCCAGGTCTTCGCCGCCGCAAGTGAACATCTGCCCCAAAGAAACCGAATTGTACAAATCCACCACGGGATTGATGGAGGACAGGGCCTGCCCGTCCTTAATACGTTTGGCCATGGCCTCAATGGAGGCCAGAGCCCCCTTTTTGCGCTTGATCTGCCGCATGGCCAGGCTGTAATCCGCGATATGCGGGTGCAATCCGTCCAGATCCTTTATTTGTGCGTAAAGTTTGTCGCTGGCCGCGCGCAAATACGACTCCCGGCCCGGCCCGCTGTTATCAACACCGCAAAAGGTCAGCACCGCGATTTGTAACTGAGGGAAAATCTCAAAGACTTGGGGCGCGATTCTGAATTTACGCATGGCTTGCTATCTCCCAAACATTATTATCCGGCTATAAAAACGCGGCAACACTTTCAAACTCCGGCATATCCACAGGCACGCTTTTGTGGGGTGAAGGGCAAATATGGAATTCACCCCACCGGCACGACATACACCCCGCCAGCAAATTTCGCAACGCAGTGCCCAATGCCCGGCTCAAGGCACAAAAAAACGGCCCGAAGTTGCCTCCGGGCCGTTAACACTTTCAGATTAACTGAAATTAGAAGCGTTCAGGACGCTTTTCCGCTTCGTTGACGCGCAGCTTGCGGCCATCGTGATCAGAACCGTCCAGAGCGGACATGGCAGCCCTGGCGCCGGCAGATTCCATTTCCACAAAGCCAAAACCGCGTGAGCGGCCGGTTTCGCGGTCGGACATCACCCGAGCGGACACAACTTCGCCATAAGGGGCGAACAGGGTTTGCAAAGTGGTTTGATCAACTGAAAAAGGCAGGTTGCCCACGTACATAGATACAGTCATGTGAATAACTCCATGATTTTACGGGAACGGTAGATTACAAAAAGGAGCTAAGCACAAGCGAAGTCGATTTGAAAAAATACGGATACCCAATTGATAAGGAGCGCAACGTACGCGCCAAAACAATATTGGTCAAGCATTATCTGATTTATTTATTGCATTGATTTTTAATTTAGGTGAACGGCTGGCCAGCCAGCTGACAATGGACCCGGCGATGACCAGGGCTACCCCGGCCCAAAAGACAGGCGGGGGAACGGATTTCAACCAAAAACTGATAAAGATCATGGAAAACACCGGCGTAAAATAAGAGCAGACC
>CAZNBK010000004.1:7191-24947 GCA_964571105.1 uncultured Desulfovibrionaceae bacterium | reverse complement strand
TTCCCCCTCTCAAACTCTCCCCCTCCTGAACCCGAATTGGGGTTTTTCTTTTGCCGAAAAAAGGCTATAAGGAAACAGCTTAATTATCCTACTCGGGCAAACGCATGCAAAACATATCGTTCTGGTTACTGATTTTCGCCAGCATTATTGAAATAATGCTGTTCATCGGGCTGCTCATCTTTTTCGTCCGTCTGCGCCGCTCCGAGGCCGCGCTCAATGCCCTGCAAGCCAACCACGACATGCTCATGGAACGGCTGCATCTCAATGCCGAGCTGGAACAGGAGCTGATGTCCTCGTTTGCCCGCCGTCAGGCCGAGCTGCAAGCCCTGGACATGAAGCTGGAAGAACGGGTTAAATCCCTGAAAACCCTGCTTATGGAAGCCGACGGAGTTACCCGCTCCCCGCAAATGCTCCGCGAAATCATTGTGGCCGGCAGCCGCTCCGGAAAATCGCTCCAGGAACTTGCCCGCAGCACCAATCTTTCCATCGATGAAATCCGGTTAATTCTGAGCAAGCAGAACTGATTTTATTGAAAAAGGGTAGCCGCAAGGGATGAGTTCCTTGAGGTTCCCAAGCTCTTAATTTCCCTCAACCCCAATTAAAATCACGCGCCTTCGCAAGCGCTGCGCCTAAAAATGGCCTGCGGACTGCCCTTTAAGGGCAGTCCGCAGGCGTTAAATCAAAAAGCACGTTTACAATTCGGGTTCAGGAATGAGGGGGTCTGGGGGAGGAAACCTCAAGGGCCGGAGGTCCTTGGGGTTTCCTCCCCCAGTCGCTCTAAAATATTTACTTTACTCTTCCATGGAGCCACCGAGGTAGGTGTTCTGGACTTCCGGATTATTGAGTAGGTTTTCAGCGGTATCTTCCATGACCATGCGCCCCAGTTCAAGCACATAGCCGCGAGTGGCGATTTTCAGGGCGGCCCGGGCGTTTTGCTCCACCAGAACCACGGTCACGCCGGCTTTATTGATGGTTCCGGCTGTATCCAGGATGGCCCGGACCATGATCGGGGAAAGCCCCAGGGACGGCTCATCCAAAAGCAGAACCCGGGGGCGGCTCATCAAGGCCCGGCCAATGGCCAGCATTTGCTGCTCGCCGCCGGACAGGGTTCCGGCCAACTGTTTTTGCCTTTCAAGCAGGCGGGGGAAAAGCTCAAAAATCCAATCCAGGGTCTCGCGCACGGCCCTACTGTCCTTGCGGGTGAAAGCGCCCAGGTCGAGGTTTTCCTGCACACTGAGCGTACCGAAAATGCGGCGGCCTTCCGGGGCCTGGGTAATGCCCAGGTGAACCACTTCGTGGCTGGGCAGGGTATGCAGGGGCTTGCCCTCAAACCAGATGCCGCCGGAACTGGGTCGGACCAGACCGCTGATGCTCATGAGCGTAGTGCTCTTGCCCGCGCCGTTAGCCCCCAGAATGGTGACGATCTCGCCCTCTTCCACGTTGACATTAATGCCGTGCAGGACTTCGATGTTGCCGTATTTCACATGCAGGTCGCGCAATTCCAGGAGCATGGCCTAATCCTCGATTCCCAGGTAGGCCTCGATGACCTTGGGATTGTTCTTGATATCTGCGGGCACGCCTTCGGCAATGAGAGCGCCGTACTCGAGCACCACCAGTTTTTCGCAGACCTTCATGACCAGGCGCATGTCGTGTTCGATGAGCAGCACGGTCACGCCCCGGTCGCGGATGGTGCGAATGAGCTGCATGAGCGAGGTGGTTTCCTGGTCGTTCATGCCTCCAGCCGGTTCGTCCAGAATAAGCAGGCGGGGTTCGGTAGCCAGGGCCCGGGCGATTTCCAGCAAGCGCTGATTGCCGTAAGATAAATTCCTGGCCAGGTTGTCATATTCATCGGCCAGACCGACAAATTCGAGTTCTTCCAGGGCCCGGCGCAGGGCGATGCGTTCTTCGCGGTGGTGGCCGGGCGTGCGCAGCATGGCTGTGAGCAAACCGCCCCGAATGCGGCAGTGGCAGCCGGCCAGCACATTCTCCAGCACGCTCATGTCCTGGAACAGGCGGATGGTCTGGAAGGTTCGGGCCACACCCACGCGCACGATCTCGTGGGTGGGCATTTTGACCAGGTTGTGTCCGGCAAAAACAATATCCCCGGCATCGGGCCGGTAGTTGCCGGTAATCAGATTGAACACTGTGGTTTTGCCCGCGCCGTTGGGGCCGATCAACCCCATGATGCTGCCTTCTTTAACCGTAAAGGACACACCATGCACGGCCACCAGGCCGCCAAAGGACTTGGTCAAGTGATGCAAAGAGAGCAGGTTCATGCCTGGCCCCCTTCTTCACGCCCGGTTTGCAAGTTGGGGGTGATCTTTTTTTCCCGGATGCCTTTAAGCATGCCGGGAACCTTCAAATAGGGCAGCGGCTTGGGCGGCAGGAGACCCTGCGGGCGAAAAATCATCATGGCCATCATGGCAATGCCGAAGACCAGCATGCGGGCCGAACCAAAGTCACGGAACAGCTCCAGCAGCGCGATCAGGGTAAACGATCCCAGAAGCACGCCCTTGATGCTGCCGGAACCGGCCAGGATGACAATGGAAAAGAGCAGGACCGATTCCCAGAAGGTAAACGATTCCGGTGAAATCAGGGTCATTTTGGTGGCGTACAACGTACCGGCCATGCCCGCCCAAAACGCGCCCAGGGTAAAGGCCGCCACTTTATAGTGACTGGCGTTGATGCCGGTGCCTTCTGCGGCCAGCGCGTCCTGCTTGATGTAATTGAGCGCCCGCCCGAAGCGCGAGTTTTCCAGCAGGTGGAACAGGAGCACGGTCAAGCCCACAAACACCCAGATCAAATAATAAAGTTGATGCGGCTTGGACAGTGTATAGCCGAACACGCTGGGCCGGGAAATGCCGTAGATGCCGTTGGCCCCGCCGGTAAGCCCGAAGACGTTGTTAACGATGGCGATATTGACGATTTCCACAATGCCGATGGTGACGATGAGCAGATAATCGCCGCGCAGGTGGATGATGGGCCGGGTGACGATAAAGGCGAACAGCCCGGCCACCAGGCCGGAGGGAATCATCAGCCAGAGCACCGGGATGCCGTACATGGTGTTGAGAATGGCCGTGGTATAGGCGCCCATGGCGTAAAACGCGGCATGGCCCATGTTGAACAACCCGGTATGCCCGAGAATGATGTTCAGAGAAAGCGCCAACACCGCGTATAGGCCCACGTCGTTCATGATGTTGGTGGTGTAGGGGCTCAAAAACTTGGGCAGTACCAGCATGACAAGAACAATGGCCGCGATGGCGAGATACTTGCGTTTCATGGCCACCCCTAGATCTTGTCGGCTGTTTTTTCGCCCAGCAGACCGGTGGGCCGGAAAATCAAAATGCAAATCAGCACCAGAAAGGCAATGGCGTCTTTCCAGGCAATGGAAATATAGGCCGCGCCCAGGGCTTCGATCACGCCGAGCAACAGTCCGCCCAGCATGGCCCCCGGGATATTGCCGATGCCGCCGAGAATGGCGGCGGTAAACGCTTTCAGGCCATATATCCAGCTCATGGTGTAGTTGATCTGGGTGTAGTACAGGCCGACCATCACCCCGGCTGCGCCGCCCAGGGCCGGACCGATGAAAAACACCAGGGCGATGATGCGGTTGACGTCTATGCCCATGAGCTTGGCCGCCCCCTGGTCAATGGAGACCGCCCGGATAGCCGTGCCCAGACGGGTTTTGTTGATAAACCAGTAAAGGACCAGCATGAGCGCCAGGGCGGTGAGGAACATCAAAATACGTCCCACCTGGATATTGATATCCCCCAGGTGCAGGGTCTCGGAAGCGTCCAGAATGGGGTAAACTTCGGAGCGGGCGTTGTAGGCCAGCATAATGGCGTTTTGAAAAAAGATGGATGCGCCCAGGGCCGAAACCACGGCGGCCAGACGGTCGGAACGCCGCAACGGTCGGTAGGCCACCCGCTCCAGCACCACCCCAACCAGGCCGACCATGCCCATGACCAACGCGGCCACAATAATAATGGCGAGAATAATGGACACATGCCCGGACAGCCCGGAGGAAACCAGCAGGGAAAACCCGAGATAGGCCCCCAAGGTGAACAGATCGCCGTGCGCGAAGTTGATCAGCTTGAGCACACCGTAGACCATGGTATAGCCCAGGGCGATGAGCGCGTAGATGCCGCCCACGGCCAGGCCATTGGTCAGTTGTTGTAAAAATTCATCCATTTACACAGCCTTTTCGCCTTAAAAACATGGCCTGCCAAGAAAAAATCTTGCGCCTTTCCCTTTGCTGCAAAAATGAACAGCCCCAAATTTTATCCAAGAACACCGGCACGAAGCCCGCTTTCGCAAGGCCCCGTGCCGCTGTTTGCTTCTCGTATTCGGGTGGTTTAGTCCTGCTGCATCACGAACTTGCCGTTTTCGTCCACGCGGTAGAGGTGGTAGAGATTGCCCACCCGGTCGCCCTTTTCATTGAAGGTAATTTCGCCGGTCAGCCCGGAAAAATCCTTCAGGTCATCGTGCAGGAATTTGGCCACGGCTTCCGGATCTGCGCCCACAGCCCTGACCGCTTCAACGATCACGTTAAAGGCGTCTCCGGCCAGCACGGGCCAGATGGAGCTGGGCAGGGTGCCGTATTTGGCCTCATAGGCCGCCAGAAAGGCTTTGCCGGATTCAGTCAGCAGATCGGAAGGCATGGCCGGAGACAGGAAATAATATCCCGTGGCATGCCCCCCGGCCAGTTTGACCAGGTCGCTGTTGTTGGTGGCATCACCGCCAATCATGGGCACCTGCCACTTCATTTCCGCCATCTGGCGCAGCAGTGTGGCTGCTTCGGGATAATAGCCGGTGAACATGATCACTTCCGGCTCCTTGCTCTTCATGGTTGTGAGCAGGGCGTTGTAATCGCGCTCGCCGGGGCGCAAAGCATCAAAAAAGACCACTTCCACGCCCTGGGCATGCTCAAGTCCGGCCTTGATTTCATCGGCCAGACCGCGGGCGTAGGCGGAGTTGTCGTGCAGAATGGCCACACGCTTGAAGCTCATGGTAATCAGCGTTTTCACGGCCTTGGCGCCCTGGTCGTCGTCGCGCGGACAGGTGCGGAAAAACGTATACAGATCTTTTTCTGTGAGCCGGATAGACGTGGAACCGGTGGCAATTTGAACAATTCCGGCCTCGGCCAGAATATTCTGAGACGCTTCAGTGACTGCCGAGCCATAGGTGCCGACCACGCCAACCACACCGGAAGTGGACAAACGGGTGGCGGCCAGCGCGGAGGTGCGCGGTTCGCTGGCATCGTCTTCCACTACCACTTCCACCTGCATGCCATTGATGCCGCCGGCTTCATTTATGCCGTCAGCAAGAATTTTGACGATACGTTCCATGTCTTGTCCTTCATTGGCAAACGCACCGGTCAGGGGGCAGAGCAGCCCAATGCTGACAGTCTCGGCCATGGCCGCGCCGCTGCCAAAAACCAGACAGCCCAGGGCCAACAGGAACATACGAAAAACTTTGCTCATAAACAGTCTTCCTTGCCTTGAATTTTGATGAAAATAACCGGCCTTGAGGCCGCGCGATCATTCCTGCCGCAGTTGGCAGCAGTCAGAGGCGGACAGTAGCCAGAAAGATGAAAAATGGCAAGCCCGCGCGGGAAACTACGTGCTTTTGCGCCGGATTACGCCCTGCGCCCTGCCCGAGTCTCTATTTTTATATACTAGAGCAGTTCAACTTTGAAATGTTGCAAAACTCAAATACCAAATGTTGTCATTGTAGCCAAAAGGCAAAAACACTTTTTCCTTAATAAATGCGCAAAATCCAAGGCGATTTTGCGAAAGGCACGCGCTGCTTACCCGCGCGCTGGTGCCGCTGCGCGGCACCAGAGCATTTTATCAATCATATAATTTCAAGGTTAAAATGCTCTAAACTGAATTTATTAACTAAAAAGTATTTATGAAATATTTTTACCAACCATCATATCAACAAAAAATGTCGCTTACAGCGTCTTTTCAAAAAAACAGCCGCCGCGTATAAAGAGGCTAAATGAACGAGCATCCTCTTTTATTGTCACTACATGGCGGCAAACGCTGGTCAACGGATCGGGCGCAGTTGGCTGCGGAGACAGTTTTGCACGAACCTGATCTGTTTGAGGTTTTGTTCAACGGACTGACGCTTCGCGAACCACTGGCCCGCATGCGCGCCGCCTATGCAGTTTCCAAGGTGGCGTCCGAGCGCCCGGATTTGTTGCAACCGTATAAAGAGCGGTTCCTTGATCGACTGGTTGATCCAGACAACAGTCACCTTGCCCGCGCCTGCATGCTTCAAACCTTGCGCACCCTGACGCTGGACAAGGTGGATGTCGAGTTGCTGGTCGATACGCTCCAGGATTTTCTGTTCAGCGAAAGCAGCATCGTGAAGACTTTTTCCCTCCAGTTACTGGCTGATTTCGCCGCTGCGGACGAAAGCCTGCGCGGCGATGTGCTGCCCATACTCTGGGCCGCCAGGGAAAGAGGCACCCCGGCCATGCACGCCAGAGCGAGGAAGCTGCTCAAACAGTATCAGCTGTGATTGCGCCGGATGTTCGGTTTCCCTCTGCGATAATTGCCCAACGTCTCCGGCAATCTGCTTCCGGGTGATTGCGGACGAGAAAGGAGGGATATCCATGCTCAGCATAATTTACGAATAGTTCTTAGTTCTACCCAAGACGCTTCAAGACGAAACTCACCATGACTGCTCCGGCAAAGAAAATGAGGACGCTTCCGGAAACGAGTTCGATGCAGGGGATTCTTTTTGCCAGGCTTTTTTGCGCCTTGCGGTGGGAGATGACCGCAGCCAGCCCCAGGTCCCATAAAAATACCAGAGAAGTCATCCAGATGCCGACGAAAGTCTGCTGTGCCAGAGTGGCATTTTCGCCAATAATTACGGTCATTAAGGTCAGATAAAAAATGGCGTTCTTCGGGTTCAGCACGGCGGATGAAAGCCCCATTGCCAACTGTTTCAGGGGGGAAAGCGGCGGCAACTCCTCAATGCTGAAGGCGGTCGCTTTACTTGAGCGAATGAGCATGTGCCCCAACCACAACAGATACAGCGCTCCCGCGAGTTCCAGCAGGCTGTAAAGAGCCGGACTCTGCCTGATGGCCGACCAGCCCGCGATTGCCAGGATAATATAGAGCGCGTTGCCTGTCGCGATTCCCGTACAAATAAAGAAACTGCCGCGCAAACGGCGCCGCACGGCATGGCCGACGATCAGAAAAAAATCCGGTCCCGGACTGAGCAATGCCAAAAAATGCGCCAAGGCCAAGGCTGGAAAGGTAGTGGGGATAAGTAACGATAGACTCTGCACGGCATCTGTCTCCTTTGTGGAAACAGTAGCCCCATGCGTTTTTTACTTCTTGTACAAATGTGACCGTATTTTTTGGTAACAGCCGGGAGTTGCGCAAACGATACGCCGAAACATCCGATGAAAATGGCTTTGATCAACATAGCCGGTTTCAAGGGCCGCTTCCGCAATACTTTTCCCTTGCCGCAGCAAAAAACGGCCCTTTTCTATGCGCAGGCAATGCAGCCAGGCTTGCGGCGGTAACCCTGTTTTTCTTCTGACAAAACGAGAATAGCTCTCCCGCCGCATGTGTGCTTTTGAGGCCAGCGCAGCTATGCTGCACGAAACGGCATCATCCAGGGAGGGGAACGCCTCAGCTTCCGACTCCCCGGCCTGACGCACGCTCTCCGTTTGCGGCAGAGCTTTGGCCCGTGACAAGACGGTGGATAACCAGTGTAAAAACCGATCCGTTTCCATCAGGCCGGAGCGAACCGCATCGACCAGCCTGATCCCTTCGAAAAAGAGGGCCGGATCGGTGAGCACAGGCTCGGTAACATTGAGTTCACATTTGCCCCACAAGGGTGCGGCCACGTTCTCCGCAAACCAGGCGCCGTCGAAAAAAAGCATATGGTAGCCGCGCGGCTGCCCGTTTATGGGGTTGCAGCTATGCACCCGCCGTGGAGCGATCAGGACAATGTCGCCTTTTCGGGCGATATGCGGTTCCCCGTCCAAGAAGAAACGGGTCTGCCCCTCCAGGATGACGCCCACGGAGAACTGCGTATGAAAGTGCGCATCATAGGGCAGCACGCTGCCGAGCGTGGTTCGGATTTCCAAAAAGGGCATGCCGTCCGGCTGGAGGAAAAACTGTTCCATACTAATCAACTGAAACGGTCGGAAAGCCACGTCATAATCCCGGCAGGGCGGGTATTGTCGACGAGAATTCAGAATAAAAATATCTAATAAATCAAATAAGTGTTGCATTGTCGTTTACTTTTTGTAATTGACGTTGTCAACGGCAAGCTACTGGCAACTCCCCACAAATTACTTCACGCCAAAAGTGAAGCATTGCTAAGCTTCTAAACGCTATTTCCAGCAAAGCTTGCTTGGGTAAATTGTGAAACCGCCGCTCCCGGGAGGGGAAGCATGCAGAGTTTCTTCACAAAGCAACAGCTCAAGAGCCGGTCCTTTTCCAGACCATTTCTTTACACCGGCCCACAGCGCAAAAGCTTTGCTCCTCTGTTTCGCAATTTTCTCAGCTTTTCCATCCCGACCTTTGCCGGATCTCCGGCACAGGCTTGCGGTTTGCGCCGCAGCAAGGGCTTACTTTGCCTTTGCAGTTTTAATTGGGGCCGTGCTATACGCCCCCGGTGTTTTAAGGTTCTTGATGCTTTGACCGCGTGTATGTCATCTGCTGTGAGAAGTATCTTTTTAATCCTGAGATCTATGCGGCTGCCGCTGCCAAAATTATGGCAGGCAGTTTTCGCCGGTACCGGGCGGAAAGCCTCGGACCAGACAACGGCAGCCGACACGATGGTCTCATTTTCGAGCAGATGCAGCAGGCGTTGCAAAGCTTAGGAGGTATATAATGGGTATAAGTCCAATGGGCTGGGGCTTAATAATCTTTATCGCCATATTTGTGTGCATCGGCATAGGCATGGTCTCCTTTGTCAAAGGCAGCGGCAAGCGTTACATCGTTTGCGGCAAGTCCCTGCCTTTCTTTTTTGTGGGCACCATGCTCATGGCTCAGGCCGTTGATGCCAACACCAGCCTGGGCGCTTCGTCATTGGCCTACGAGTTCGGCTTTTGGGAGGGTTTCAGCATTCCTTTGGGCCTGGCCACATGCCTGCTTATCACCGGCCTGTTCTTCGCTAAAAGACTGAACAGAATGAACCTGCTCACCCTGCCGGACTTCTATTTCAGAAGATACAGCTCATCCATGGAATTTATTACCGGCCTGGCCATGGCCCTCAGCTTCATGATTCTCGTGGCTGGCAACTTTTCCGGCTCGGCCTGGATCATGACCATTGTCTTTGACATGGACTACGTGACCGCGCTTCTTTTGATTTCTGTTTTGATCTTTGTTTACACCGTTGCCGGGGGCCTGTTTTCCTGCGCAGCCACCGACATTGTCCAGCTTTATCCCGCCATCATCGGGTTCTGCGGTTCCTTTATTTACCTGCTGTACACCCACTCCTGGGACTTCTATGCCGAAGTCCTGCCGCCGGACTATTTCGACATCATCGGCATGACCAGCATTGAGCACGGTTCGCTGCGCAACTGGGCCAATATCATTGCCCTCGGTCTGGGCGATGTCGTGGCCCTGGACTTCATGGAGCGCATCTACTCCGCCCGCTCCGGGCGCACCGCGCAGGTCGCCTGCTTTTACGCCGCTTTTTGGACCATTGTCACCGGCCTGGTTTGTACCCTCATCGGGGTCATGGGCCTGAAACTGTATCCGGAAATCGCCGACCCGCGCATGATTTTGCCCATCATTGCCCTGGAGCAGGTGCCCTTCTTCCTGGGCCTGTTCATGGTGGGCGGCGTTATCGGCGCCGGCGCATCCACGGCCAACGGCGGCATCCTTGGGATATCCACCACCTTTGGCCGTAATCTCTGGCAAAAAAACCTCATGCGCTGGATTCGTGAACACAAGACTGGAAAACTGGCCGAGCGTACCGAAGAAGACCGCAGAAGGTCCGACGCCAGGCTCTTATGGATTTCCCGAGCCATGGCGGTGCCTGCTCTGGTCGGCGCCATCTGGATCGCCTATGTCAAGCCCGAACCCGGCACCCTGCTGGCTCTGGCCTTTGACGTGGTGCTGGCAGGCTGTTTCGTGCCCCTGACCCTGGGTATTTATTGGAAAAAAGCCAATAACACCGGGGCCATGGTCGGCATGGTCGTCGGCTCCGCCGTGCGTGTGGCTATGATTTTCATTGTCCCTGAGGAATACGCCGGACTCGAAACCTTGCTGGCGCCCTTTGCCTCCCTGATCATGATTCCGGTTTCTCTACTGACCCAGGAATCCGATCCGTCGAAACACCATGTTATCGACGAGGTGCCGGACGATGCAGATGTTCTGGCAGGCGTGTGTTAGCGCCATTAGACCGGCGCAAGGTTAAGGCCAGCCGACTTTAAACGACCTTGCCGGGCACTCGCCCTCCTCACAAACTGTCGGCAATAACGCCCAGAGCGCGGCGGACCAATTCGGCATCCGCCTGGCTGCCCATGTGCCCTACCCGAAAAACTTTGTCCTGCAAGGGCCCGAAGCTACCGGCCACGGCCAGACCCGCCCGCAGCAATTCATGCCGCCAGCGGGTCCAGTTCAAACCTTGCGGCACATATGCGGCGGTAACCGTGGGCGACGCCGCAGCGCCGGGAACCGGAAAAAGTGTGAGGCCCAAATCGGACAGCCCGGAGCGGCAAAGCGCCGCACAGGCTTCATGCCGGGCAAAGCATTTATCCATGCCCTCGGCAAGAATCAAAGCGCAGCCCTGCCCCAGCGCTGCCAGACCGTGCCAATACGGCGTGTACGGGCACATGCCTTTCTCTGCCACCCCCTGCCAGGGCGCCAAGGCATCATAGCCCTGGTAATTGATGTCTTGAATAATCTCCCAGGCAGCCTGGCTGACGGCCAGAAAAGTCATGCTCGGCGGCGCGGAAAGACATTTTTGCGAACCGCCAAGCAACAAATCGATATTGTGGCGTTTGGCCTCCACTGCGGCCCCGCCCCAGGAGGCCACTGCATCAACACAAAGCAGCGGCGTATCTGTGGATTTTTTAATTTCTCCGATACCGGACAAGGGGTTGAGCGTGCCGGACGGCGTTTCGCAATGCACGGCAGTGATCATTTTGGGTTTGAATTGCCGCACGGCAGCCTCTATGGCATTGAGGTCCGGCGCGGCAGTACCTCCCGGTCGCGGAAATTCTTCACCTGCCGCCACCTGGCCGATGGTCTGGTTGTATGGCAATGAATAATGCCTGACCTCGCAGCCCAAGGAAGCGGCCATCTGCCCCAAACCATCGCCGAACAACCCGGTTCCCACAGACAGCACCCGGTCGCCGGGCTTGAGGCAGCTTTTCAAAGCCCCCCAAAGCCCGAGCATGCCTTCACCGGTCATGATCACCACCTCGGCGTCGGTTCCGGCCAATTGGCCAAGACTGTGCCCTGTGGCTTTGTAAAGCTCCATATACTCCGGCCCCAAATCATCGGTGCCGTAATCACGCTGCATGACATCCAAAATACTGTCCGGCACGGTTACCGGCCCAGGCAACATGGGAATTTTTACAAAAGAAGCTGACATGACACACTCCGTCATTTAATGAATGAAAGAAAAGTAAACGGCAGTTTCCATATACACGCAAAGCCGGGGCGGCTTTTGCGAAAGGCGCGCGCTGCAAACCTAACGCGCGGGGCGGTTTTACTTCAAAAAACCGCCACATTGCTGTCCGGATAACCCAGCCGAACAGCAATGTCTTGACATATTGGGAAATAAAGTAAAGACCTGTAACGAGTTTTCCCGCTTATGCGGTAATCACGGCAACCTCTGATTGAACCATGCATAAAATTAACCCCCTGCCGCCCATTGCTCCGGACCAGCCCTGGCTGGCCCCGCTGGCGGGCTATTCCGACCTGCCTTTCCGGCTGCTCTGCCGCGAATACGGGGCGGCTGCGGCCTGCACGGAAATGGTCAGCGCCAAGGGCCTGTATTACGCGCAACGGGGAGGCGGTGCTGGCAGCGAAGCCATCCTGCACAGCACCGCAGAAGACGCCCCGTTGATTATCCAATTATTCGGCGCGGAACCGGACATTCTGGAAGAAGTTACCGGGCGTCTGGCCTCTCGCTATGAGCAGGACCGGGTCTGGTTTGACCTGAACATGGGCTGTAGTGTGCCCAAGGTGGCCAAAACCGGTAGCGGGGCGGCCTTGCTGCGCGACTACGACCTGGCTGTAGCCTGCGCCCGGGCGATGTTGCGCGCTGCGCCAGGACGGGTGGGGTTTAAACTGCGCCTGAGTTGGGATAGCGACGAGGATCTCTATCTGCGCCTGGGGGAGACCTTGGAAAGCGCCGGGGCAGCATGGCTCTGCCTGCATCCCCGGACAGCCAAACAGGGATTTTCCGGCGATGCGGACTGGACTGCACTGGCCAGGCTAAAGCAAACCGTCTCCATTCCCGTTATCGGCAGCGGCGATTTGTTTACCGCCGAGGCTGCGGCCCGCTGCCTGGCGCAAACCGGCATTGACGGCGTTATGTTCGGGCGCGGGGCCATGACTTCGCCACGTATTTTTGATGATTTACGCCTCATTCTGGCCGGGAAAATACCCGAACCGGCCAGGCCCGAAGCCTTAAAAAACATGATCCAACGCCACATGACCCTGGTCCAGGCCCACAGCGACAAAGCAGGCGCCATCCTGAAAATGCGCACGTTTGTGCCCCGCTATGCCAAACACCTGCCCGGCATCCGCAGCTTGCGCCAGGATATGACCCACTGCCGCGAATGGGCCGATTTAGAGACCATTCTGCAGCGGCACTTCGGGCACTTAGCCCTTGACAAAGACTCGCATCGCTGCTGTCCTCAGCCGTAAGGCCGCCTGCGGTTGCCTAACAGCGGCGTTGGAAGCCGCATCAAGAAATGTTTTGCTTCTGAGACGGCTTCTTATATTATAGATTATGGTCGAGCGGTCGAAAAGATATTCATCTGAGAAAGACATGGAAGTTATCAGAGCAAAAACCGCAGGATTCTGCATGGGCGTAAGTCTGGCCCTGAAAAAACTTGACCGGGCCATCACCCAGGGCGCAAGCGGTCGGGTTGTTACCTTGGGTCCCATTATCCACAACCCGCAAGTTATCGCCCAATACGCCTCGCTTGGAGTGGTTCAGGCCAACAACACTGCCGAGCTTTTGCCCGGTGACCGCGTGCTCATCAGGGCGCACGGCATCCCCCGGCAGATGGAAGAAGAACTGCGCAACCTGGGCGTGGACATTGTGGATGCCACCTGCCCCAAAGTCAAAAAAGCCCAAAAAAATATCGCCCAATTAAGCGCGGACGGAAATACCCTGATTCTGTTCGGCGAACCGGAACACCCCGAGGTGCGCGGCCTGCTAAGTTATTCCGCAGCTCCTCCCCTGCTTTTTTCCAGCCTGGAAGAAGCGGCAAGGTTAAACCTTGACCCGGACGGCAATTATTTTCTGGCCTCGCAGACAACCCAGGATCAGGAGAACTTTTTTCAGGCCGCCGACCTGATCGGCGCCCGGCTGCATAAACCGCTGCTGGTGATGAACACCATCTGCGACGCCACCAGGAAAAGGCTTGCCGAGGCCAGAGAACTGGCCCGGGAGGTGGAAGCCATGGTGGTGGTGGGGGGGCTGTCCAGCGGCAACACCAGGCGTTTGGCGGCAGTGGCCGAAGAGCAGGGCATTAAAGCCTTTCATGTGGAAACGCCGGATATGTTGCCCACAGCGGAGCTGCGCGGTTTGCGCAGCATCGGCCTAAGCGCGGGCGCTTCAACTCCCAAGGCTCTTATTGACGCCACGCAAAATATGTTACATATTTTAGAATAAGAGAAAAAACCTTAAAGGATTGTTTTTTGCTCGGCGTTTAGTATGATCGTCCAGACCGGCGGCACTGCCATCGCCCACCGGCCCGTATTCACCAATTATGCATGGCCCGCCTGTTGATACCATATCCGGACCGGCCCGTTATCCTTAATTCACGAGGTAGTTATGTCACAAACGAATATCTTGCTGGAAGCCGGCACCAACGAGTTGGAAATTGTTGAGTTTTACCTGGAAGAAGAGGTTGAAAACGGCGTAGACGGTTCCTATCACGGCTATTACGGCGTAAACGTTGCCAAGGTGCTGGAAATCATCCGCATGCCCAAAGTGACCGAACTGCCGGAAGTACAACACCCCTCAGTGCTGGGCGCTTTTAACCTGCGCAACCAGATTATTCCGCTGGTGGACCTGAGTTTGTGGTTGGGCAAAAAAAGCACCGGCGCTGCCGACGCCAAGGTCATCGTTACCGAATTCAACAATGTGACCACGGCCTTCATGGTTTCAGGCGTTAACCGCATTCACCGCATCAGCTGGGAAGAGGTGGAGCCGCCGAACGAGTACATGGCCTCGCTTAGCGGCAACTCCATCAACGGCGTGGTCAAGATGGAAAACCGGATTATCTTCCTGCTGGACCTGGAAAAAATCGTGGCTGATCTCAATCCGCAGTTGCGCATGCGCCTGGATGAAGCCATAGACTGGTCCAACAGCACCAGCTATCGAGCGCTGATTTGCGACGACTCCACGCTGATTCGGGAAATGATCAAAGACCTGCTCCAGAAAGCCAAATTTGAGGTGGAAGCCTACACAACCGGCAAGGGCGCCTGGGACCGGCTGGTGGAAATCAAGCACAAAGCCACCGAGGAAGATCGCAAAGTCTCCGACTATGTGCAGGTGGTTATTTCCGATATTGAAATGCCCAGCATGGACGGGCACAGCCTGTGCAAAAAAATCAAAGAAGATGCCGAACTCAAACACCTTCCGGTGATCTTGTTCTCCTCACTGATTACGGACAAACTGCGCCACAAAGGCGACTCTGTGGGAGCGGACGACCAGATTTCCAAACCGGAGATTTCCCGCGTGGCCAGCCGGGCAGCCGCCCTTATTGAATCCTACCGCGAAAAAGAGCTTTAAGCGCAAGCTTGCTAATAAATTGAAAAACCCGGTTGCTAAAGCAGCCGGGTTTTTATTATCGGATTATACGCACCAGGCAGGCATGTCTTTCCGGTTTTCATGCCCCCCGCTTTGCCTGCAACACTTGCTTACGGTGAGAATAAATCCCGACTGCGCCCTCCGCCTTATGTTTCTTCGGAAGTTTGCGGCCCGGCATCCAGCAATTCTTCACCGGCAGCCTGCGCGGCAGCGGTCTGCTCTTTCTTTTTACGGGCAAATGACAACAATTTTCCGGCTTCCTTAAATTCGGGGTCCAGTTTCAAAATTATTCCGGCCACTTGCTCAGCCTTATCCCATTTTTCCCACTCCACATACAGGCGACCGATGTTAAAAAACAAGTTGGGGTCTTTGCCGGAATACTGCAAGGCCTTGAGGTAGTACATCTCGGCGGTGTCAAACTTGCCCAGCTTGCGCAGGGCAATGCCGATGCGGTTATATAGGTGGACCAGGGAAGGGTCGATTTCAATGGCTTTGGAAAAGTACTCAAAAGCGGATTCAAAGCGTTCGGCCTTAAGATAACGGTCGCCGATATCGCACAGCAGCGAGACATCCGAGGGCATGGCGGCAACCAGGTCTTGAAAAAGCTGGTCTGCCCGGGAATATTCATTTTTATCCAGGTGCTCCTGGGCCTGCTCGATGCTGATCTTCTTGCGGGCCTCCATGAGCTGGAGCTGCTCCTCGGCATTTTCCAGGGCCATGCCTTCCAAAACTTCCACAAGCTGCTGCACCGTATCCAGAAAGGCGCGCTCCTGCCCGGGCTCATAAGAGAGCGAAAGAGGAAAAACATTGCGGACTGCCTGCACATGCGCCAGATACCCGGCGGCCTCACGGATAAGATCTTCAAATTCCGTGCGTTCCGTGTTCAGCAATGAGGAGCGAATTACCGTAACCAGGGCGGATTGCAAGGCTTGAGCAGCCGGGATCAGCTTTTCCTGTTTGACCAGGGTCCTGATTTGTGTGAGGCGTTGTCTGGCTTTGGTCAGTTCCACGGACATGGGATTCTCCTGGTCCGGCAAGTAATTCAGGGTTCAGGGCTTTTTAATAAGCACGCAAAAAAACTTTATTCGCCGAAAATGGCTACCCTGCTTTACTGACTATATCCCCAACGCCGATAAAAGTCATTGCCCGGCCTTAAGCATAAATTATCTCTGTCGGCACAACAGCTCTTCCAGCACAGCCACATCGCCGGGGCGGTCTACGCCGTGGCCCGCATAGTCGGCCCGCAATACCCGGAATCTTGTTTTCCAAAAGGCGCAACTGCTCCAGCTGCTCCAACTGCTCCAGGGGAGTCTGCTCCAGCCGGGTAAACTGCTGCAGCACCGCAAACCGGAAGGCATACAGCCCGATATGCCCCAAAAAATCCACCTGCTGTGAATCGCCATCGCGAACATACGGCAGCGGCGAGCGGGAAAAATACAAGGCATTGCCCCAAATATCCATGACCACCTTGACCCGGTCCGGGTTGGCGATTTGGTCTGCGGGCATGACATGCGCCAAGGTGGTCACCGCAGTGGCCGCATCAGCAAAAAAGGGTTGCAGCAACAACGAAAGCAGGCCCGTGTCCAAGGCGGGTTCGTCACCCTGAATATTAATCACCACCGCAGACTCGGGAATGCCGAGGCTTTCCGCCGCCCGGCACACCCGGTCACTGCCGCTTTTACAGTCCACCGGGGTCAGCAACACCGGCACGTCATGCGCTTTGGCCGCATCGACAATCCGCTGGTCATCCGTGGCCAAATACACCGCAGCCAGGTCCGGGCAAGCTGCGGCCCGTTCGTAAACATGAACAAACATCGGTTTGCCCAAAATGGGCGTAAGCGGCTTTCCGGGAAAACGTGACGATTGCCAGCGGGCAGGGATAATCCCGTAGCAGACCGGCCTTTGGTCTGGTTTATTATTTTCCTGTTGTCGGCTCATCTGCATGGCTGCCCCTGCCGCGGCTTATTCATTACCCTGATTTTCCTGGGCCGAGCCAAGGCGGTTAAGCCATTTCCGCAGTTGCTCAACATCCTGCTGGTGGATTTCTTCAGAGCTGTCCATCAGGCCGCGCAGGGTTTTTATTTCCTTACGCAGGCTTTCTATTTCTCCGCTAATGGCTTCTCCTGTATCGCTACCGGCAAAATCCGCAGGAGGCGCTTGCGGAACCGGGCGGCTGCCCAGGCTTCCGTCCAGGGCCACAGCTATTCTTTCCAGGGCCGTCACCTGGGCAGTGAGCACCTGGAGCAAATTCTGACTGAATTCCTGTAATACGGCCGCCGGATGCCGGGTCTGAATCTCGGCAATGGCCGTGTGCTCCCCTTTGGCAGGCGCCATATGCGCCGGATACTGCAAACTCAACTCCATTTCCACGCTTTTGGCATGCTTGGTGCGGCGCATGGCCTCCTGAACGGCAGCAAACACCTGAATCGCCTCGGGTTTGTATTTGCGCCTGCCCTGGCCTTCCTGCGGCAGGAAAGCGTCAAAGCGTTTGCAATAATAGCGTGCCGTTGACTCGGGCAGGGAAAAATGAGCGGCCAAATCCGCCATGGTCAGCAATCCGCCCGCTTCTTTGGAAGTTTTAGCATTTTTGGTCATGGAGCCTCCGCGTGCATCCCTAGAGCATTTTCGCATTGAGATTGTCGTAACCGAGGGAGTAAATCCCGCCTGAGCTTATAAAAGAAGCCAGCCGGTATCAGCTGTGAACCTGACGATACCGGCTGGCTTTTCAAGCAATAAACTCTTTCTGCGGTGGGTTGGAAATGGGTATTTCCACC
>CAZNBK010000004.1:3105-7181 GCA_964571105.1 uncultured Desulfovibrionaceae bacterium | reverse complement strand
CCTTAATTCTGCGCGCTTTGGCTGCGACCGTTTCCATTATTGGCCTGAGCATTTTGCCTGCTCCGCGAGCGCGAGGTATCCACGGATGTGTCTCGCGGGTTGTCTTCCCAGTCCTGCATCCTAACCATGAAGTCAGGCAGCACGCGCCGCGCGCCGACATACCACTTGGTCCAGTGCGGGGAAGCTAAATTTTCTTCTTTCACCCGCTGCCCGCGCCTGGGGCTATGGATAAAGGTGTCATTGCCTATGTAGATACCGGTGTGCAACCCCCGCTGCCCGCCGCCCGGCAAACGGAAAATCACAATATCCCCCGGCGCAAGACCGTTACGGCTGATGGGCTGGCCCACCTGAGTTTGTTCCACGGTGCTGCGGGGTAGGGAATAACCGTTTTGGGCAAAGACGTAGCGGACATATCCGGAACAATCAAACCCGGTGGATGGGTCTGTGCCTCCCCATTTGTAAGGAATGCCGATGAGCGATCTGGCTGTTTCCACAATCTGATCGGCTTTGGCGGAACCGGTACGGGTTGGCGTTTCGCGGGTAGCAGCGCAACCTCCGGCAAGAATGACGATGGCTAAAAGACAAAGAGTGAAGTGCTTGGAATGCTGCATGCGATACCCTCTGTTGCAGGACAATCTGGTTTTGGCTCACGCCAACATGACGGGCATGTTGAAGCGACAAAGGTTGATCGAAAAGCAGATTTTCGTTTTAAGCGCCGGCAAGGGAACTGGCGCTGGTGCCGCAGTTTTTATTATGTACCCATGGTAATATCAAACCGCGCCCAGACATGCAACCCCCACAGAAGCTGCTGCTGAATAAAAAAAGCGGGCCGCTGGCAGGCGGCCCGTTCTCAACGGAAAACCTAAGCTTCCTTGATGGTGATGGCTTCCACGGGGCAAGCCTCCACGCAGGATTCACAACCGATGCATTCTTCTTCATTAACGGGAACGGACTTGCCGTCCTTCATTTCATAGACGCTCACAGGGCAAACATCCACGCATTCACCGCAACCAATGCACTTGTCGTTATCAACAATCACTTTCCAGGCCATTACATTTACCTCCGGTATCGTTGCCGCCTTTGCGGCGATCCTCTTCATTCATCTGTTTGACAAACGCGCAACCTTAGGACCATTGTCCCTTGTAGCAAAAAATATCGTCGGACCCCAGCAGTGTCAAGACAAAAAGTCTAAACCGAGCCCAATTCCCGCTCTGCGAACGCCCTTGCCTCAAAAAGGGCAGGCTGTTATCTATTCAACGACAATGAAAACCATCACAAAAACCACAGATATGGACAGGCGCATAGCGCAAGCCTGCGAAAGCATCACCCCGCCGCGGCGCGGCGATGAGGACGCCGGCCTGGCCCGGTTGAAAGATTTAACCAAACCCCTGGGCAGCCTGGGCCGCCTGGAAGACCTGGCCCTGCTGCTCTGGCGCATCCAGGGGCAGCTGCCGCTTACCATTGATCCGGCCCGCATCTATACCGTGGCCGGAGATCACGGCATTGCCGCGCAAGGCGTAAGCCCGTATCCGCAGGAAGTGACCCGCCAGATGGTCCTGAACTTCCTCAATAACGGCGCAGCCATCAATGTTTTCTGCGACACTGCCGGACTGGAGCAATACGTGGTGGACGCGGGCTGCCTGGGCGAAGCCTTTGCACCGCATCCCAAGCTTGTTTCCCGGCGCGTCAAAAACGGCAGCAACGACTTCAGCAAAGGCCCGGCCATGTCCCGCGCTGAATGCCTGGCCTGCCTGTGCCTTGGCGCAGACCTGGCCCAGGAGGCTGTTTCGCAGGGCATACGCTGCCTGGGCACCGGTGAAATGGGCATTGCCAACACTACCCCGGCCACAGCCTTGTTCAGCGCCTATCTCGGCTTCAACCCTGCGGGCATTGTCGGCCCGGGCACGGGGCTTAATACCGAACAAACGGCTCACAAAGCAGAGATTATCGCCCGCAGCCTCAAACTTCACCGCCCGACCGTGGACTCCGGCGACCCCATCGCCGTGCTGGCTGCCCTGGGCGGCCTGGAAATCGCTACCCTGGCCGGATTGATTCTGGGCGCGGCCCAAGCGCAAGTGCCGGTGGTTATTGACGGGTTCATATCCACAGCAGCGGCAGCCGCCGCTCTGGCCATGGCCCCCCTGGCCCGTGAATACTGTATTTTCAGCCATGGCTCGGCTGAACCGGGGCATTGCAAAGTGCTCAAGGCACTACAGGTTTCACCGCTTCTTGACCTGGGCCTGCGGCTCGGCGAGGGCACCGGGGCGGCACTGGCGATGTTTCTGCTGCGCATATCCGCCAATACCTTTAATAACATGGCCACGTTCAGCAAGGCCGGGATCAGTGGCCGCAGCCGGGAGAATTGATGGCTAGCGCAGATGACTTGAGCTTGAGCACGCCGCCCCTGCTGGAGCTGCGCCAGGTGTCCCGCAGTTTTCAGGTCCGGCAGGGCTTTATGGGCAAAACCCGGCAATTATGGGCCGTGGCCGATCTCTCCCTGCAACTCATGCCTGGAGAAACCCTGGGGCTGGTGGGAGAATCGGGGTGCGGCAAATCTACTCTGGCCAGGCTGGCCGTGGGCCTGCTGCCAACCAGTTCCGGCGAAGTTAGGCTCAACGGGCAACCCTTGGCACAGGCGTCTGCCGAGGCCCGACATTTTGTCCAGATGATTTTTCAAGACCCCTTCTCTTCGCTGAACCCCCGCCTGAGCATTGGCCGCAGCATCCGTGAACCCCTTGATGTGCAGGGAAAGACAAGTCTGGCCGAACGCCAGGACAAGGTTGCCGAAATGCTGCAACTGGTGGGCCTGTTACCCGAGCATGCCCGCCGTTATCCCCATGAATTTTCCGGCGGGCAACGGCAGCGCGCCGTGGTGGCCAGAGCTTTGATCAGCCGCCCGGGCCTGGTGGTCTGCGACGAGCCGGTCTCCTCCCTAGACGCCTCGGTGCAGGCGCAGGTGCTTAACCTGCTCAAAAACCTGCAAGAACGTTTCAACCCGGCCTATTTATTCATTTCCCACGATCTCAGCGTGGTCGGGCACATGAGCGACCGTATTGCGGTTATGTATCTGGGGCGTATTGTGGAACTGGCCGCCAACGACGATTTATTCAACCGACCGCTGCACCCCTACACGCAGGCCCTGCTGGCGGCCATTCCCGGCACAAAAAACCAGGCCCCGGAAGCGGTAAAAGGCGACCCGGCCAGCCCGCTGCAACCCCCGCCGGGCTGCGCATTTCACCCGCGCTGCCCCAAGGCCATGCCCCACTGCGCACAGCAGCGGCCTGAACTCGTTGAGTTTAAAGGACAAGCCGTGGCTTGCTGGCTATACGCGGCCGCGCCTTGCTGAAATTGTTATGCCGGGAGGCTAAAATCTCCGGGAGGGGAACCTAAAAGGGAATGATTCCCTTTAGGTTTCCCTCCCGGACCCACCCCTTCCTTAACCCCAATGGTGTTTGTGCAGCGATAAAGGGACGCCATGGACGTTATACGCATCAATGACTACCTGACCGCTTATTATGTCAGCGCGCCGCCCGAACAGGCCGCTGACGGCTGGGTCGACCTGGACATGGCCCTGGGCACTCTCGCCTATTCCGTGCATCGCGGCAGCCAGGCCGTGGTTTTTGATTCTCTGGTTCTACCCGAACACGGGCTGGCTCTGCGCTCATTTCTGGAGCACGAACTGTCTGTCAGCCAGATTACCCTGCTTAATTCCCATTGGCACCTTGACCATATCGGCGGCAACGCGGCCTTTGCCGATTGCAAGATTCTGGCTTCGCCGCTCACCCGCGAGTTCTTGCGTCACCATCAGCCCGCCATTGCCCAGGGCACCCTGTGGGGACCGCCCGGCCTGGCTCCGTTCATTTTACCCGAAGGCTGCACCGATTACGCCTGCCTGTCCATGGCTGATCTGGAAATCCGTTTGCTGCCTTTTGATATTCACGTGCCGGGAAGCCTGGCCCTGTTTTTGCCTGGGGAACGCATCCTGCTGGCCGGGGACATGCTGGAAGACTCCCTGCCCGTAGCTCACCCGGACCGAGTGCGCACGTATATCCGAGAACTGCCCCATCTGCTGGAGC
>CAZNBK010000004.1:0-3095 GCA_964571105.1 uncultured Desulfovibrionaceae bacterium | reverse complement strand
AGCTGCGCAGTGCGGCCATTTACCCGGGGCACGGCGCACCGGAAAAAATCAACTCCGGCGGATACAACGACACGCTCATCAGGGCCAATCTCCACTACCTGGAAACCCTGCTGGCCCGCTATCAAGAACCCGGTTTCGCCGATCAGCCCTTGTCTGCACTTCTCGGTCCCTGGATTGAATGCGGCGCAGTGCGCCCGCACACTCCTTATGCGGCCATGCACCGGCGCAATGTCCGGGAGCTCCACGAATATTACACCGCAAACCAGAATTGAATGTTAAGATGCTCTAGGGTTCAGGAAAGGTGGGAGTTTGAGGGAGGGGAACCTCAAGGGGCGAGCCCCTTGGGGTTCCCCTCCCTCAATAACAAATCAGCGCGGCAGGGTGTGGATTACTCCTGCCGCGCTTAGGATGGGGGGGCTTTCCCCAACAAGGGGAATTTACAAGCCGCTATAATGGAGGCAGCGCGGTCGGTGCTGTGTGGTTTCACCGACCGCGCGGTACTAAGGGGTTTTACATAGTTAATCTGCCGCTGTAGATCTCATAGCAGGCAAAGATGGCAATAAGCACCATGACCACGCTGATGAATATTTCTTGTTTGCCTTGCAGGAGCGGCCTTTTCTGCTCACGCCGCGCATACATGAAGCAACCGATCCCGATGGCGTAGGGGATGGATGAAAGCAGCACATACTTCATGCCGCCCGCATAAATAAGCCAGATGGAGTAAACCATGGCCACCGTGGCGATGATCAGCCAGCCTCTGGCCGGAGTCTTGCTTTCCAGGGCATTTTTCATGCCGGAGATGGAGGTCAGGAAGTAAGGAATCAGCCCCAGGGAGGTACAGAGCAGGATCAGCTCGTTGTAGCCTGCGCCCGTGTTGCCGGTGTAGATAAGCAGCAGCGCGATCAGCACGGTGCTCACCCACAGGGCCACGGAGGGCACGCCGCGGGGGTTCAGCCAGGCAAAGATGCGCGGGGCCGTGGGACGATCGCCGCGGCTGATGTTATACAGGTATTCGGACATGGTCATGGTGCAGGCCACCAGGCAGCCGAACACGGAAATCATCATGGCGATGTTAATGAAGATGCCGCCCCAGGAACCGACAGCAGCGGAAAGCACGCCGGCCATGGACGGGTTGGCCATGGCGGCCAGTTCGTCGCGCGGCACCACGCCGAGGGCCAGGAAACAGGTCAGAATGTAAATCAAGGTGATGAAGATAAAGGCAATGACCGTGGCCTTGCCGGTTTCGCTCGGGGTTTTGCCGCGCGAGCCGAAGGTGGTGGCGGTTTCAATACCCGCATACACCCACGCCGTATACAGCATACAGTTTCTCACCTGGTCCCAAGTGCTGCCCAGTTCGATGTTGCCCATGAATTCAAAGGTAAAATGGTCAAGTTTGAAGGCTATGGTGGTAAACAGAGCAAAAACAAACAACGGCAACAGCTTGGCAATGGTCATCAGCACGTTGAAAATAGCTGCTGTCTTAAGGCCGGCTTCAAATATAGCCGCCAGCACAAAAGCCAGGATAACTTCCCCGGCAATGGCCGGTCCGGTCAGGCCTTCCTTGAACATTTCCATGCCCGGCAGTTCGGACAAGGCGCTGAAAAAGAGCACGATAAGCCCGGCATTGGCGATCCAGTACAGGTTCCACATGCCCCAGATAGTGAAAAACGCGATGTAATCGCCAAAGGAGCTCTGAACATAGCCGTACATCCCGGTGTCGATATCCGGACGGCGGATGCTGAGTTGGTTAAAGGTTACTGCCAGAAAGGTCATGCCCACGCCGGTGATCAACCAGGCGATCATGATGCCGAACGCGCCGGACACCGAGGCCATGTTTTGCGGCAAGGCGTAGATGCCGCCGCCGATAACCGAGCTCACCACCAGGCAGATGAGCATGTACATGGGAAGAATGATCCTCTTGTTGGGAGCCTTATCCATAAAAACCCTCTCTTTAATTTAAATCATTGAATGCAGTGCTTAGCCTGTGGATTTCACGCGTAAGATTTGGTGAGTGCCGGAACAAACTCCGGCTGACGCTCTGCGCACCTCATTCGCTTTGCTTCATGCCTCTGGAGGTTCCAATCTTACGGGCGCCGCGCAATCTTATTTCGCAGCACCAAAGCATTCCAGCCTCGTATCTCTTCAGTAAATGCTCTCGTTGCGGCGGGCGGGCCCATCCGTGCCCGCCCGCTGTCCGGGAGGCGGCCAATAAAGCAATCACAAGATGTTTTGCCTCAAGCCGGAGCAACTTCTGCCTGACGCCCTGCGGGCCTCGTTCGCCGCATGCGCGTGCTTACTTACCCGACGCCGCAGCTGTTTCTCCACTAAAGACCGACATCTTCCGGCAGAAAATTACGAGCAAATTCCTGCCGGACAGGTTGATTAAAAAACAACCTGCTTAATAGCCGGGGATCTGCTTGGGGAAGTAATCTTCGCAGCTGCCTTCCCGGTACACGTCCACAGTTGAGCAGTGGAAAGAGCCGCCAAAGGCGTATGTTTCCGCATAGGGCAGGGGCACAACCTCAAAGCCGAGCTTGTCCAGCTGTTCCTGATAGGCGGTTTCTCTGCTTTCCACGACAATGGTTTTCGGGCCAAGAGACAAGGTGTTGGCGGACAGCCAGCTGGGGCCGTGCCGCTCGGTGAGAGCGCCCATGGTGATATGCACGTCATGGACCGGGCGGGCGCAGGCGACCATTTCCCAATCGTTGACTCTGAACAGTTCTTCCGTTTGCGGGATAAGGGCCGGATCGTCGGGGCAATACATGCACAAGCCCGGACGCAGGGGCATAAGGATGCCGTCCAGGTGCCAGGGAGTGCCGCCTTCCACCTGATAGCGGGCCTCATGCACCCGGATGCCGATGGAATTCAAGTAACGCTTGATCCAGTCAAAACCGGCCCGGTTGGTCATCATGGACGGCTGCCAGAAAACGTCCTTGCCGAAGCGCAGGCCGTCAGCCGCGTCAAACAGGGGTTCTTTTTCCGTAAGGTGCCAATGCTGGGCCAGGGCGCGTTTTTGCAGGTCTTCTTCTTTCCAGATATTGTAATAGCATTCCCAGTAGCCCTGCTCGAAGGTGGCGTCGGTCAGACGGGGACGC
>CAZNBK010000003.1:24276-25762 GCA_964571105.1 uncultured Desulfovibrionaceae bacterium | reverse complement strand
TCGTTACTTGCCCATGGCTTCAAGAGCCCCGGCGTGCACGACTTTTTTATCCCTGGTGGTGAGTATGGAGGCCACAATGGGGTCGTTCATGTCCAGGTTAACGTTGCCGCCGTCGCAAAGCAGGGCAAGCAGATTGAAGACGTTGTTGGCGAACATCCAGGTGGAACTGGTGGGGACCATGCCGGGGATGTTTTTGGTGCCGTCGATGTTGATGCCGTGCTTGATGGTGATTCCGCCGGGTTCGGTCAGGGCGCAGTTGCCGCCCTGGTCAATGGAGATGTCCACGATGCAGGAACCGGGGCGCATGGATTTGACCATTTCCTCGGTGACCAGAATGGGGGCGAGTTTGCCGGGAATCAGGGCGGCCAGAATAAGAATGTCTGCCGAGGCCACCAGTTCGCGAATGCTTTCCCGTTCCTTGTTCAGCCATTCATCGGACAGGCGCAGGGCATAGCCGCCTTCGCCGATGGCTTCGGAGGCGGGCACGCCGGGGTCATGCACCTTTGCACCCACGGAAGAGGCTTGCTCGCGCGCGTCGGGCCGGATATCCACTGCCGTGACTTGAGCGCCAAGGCGTTTTGCCGTGGCCGCAGCCTGCAAACCGGCCACGCCCGTGCCGATAACCACAACATGGGAAGGTTTGATGGCCCCCACTGCCGTGCCGACCATGGGCAGAAACTTGGGCAGGCGGTTGGCGGCCATGATCACGCTTTTATACCCGGCCACGGTGCTCATGGAGGTAAGGGCGTCCATGCCCTGGGCGCGCGAGATGCGCGGGATGCCGTCCAGGGTAAGGCTGATGGCCCCGGTGGCGGCCAATTTTTTGATCACCTCGTGGTTAACGGGTGCGGCCGGGTGCAAGAAGGTAATGAGATACTGTCCGTCTCTGAACATTTCCGCTTCATGGCGGTTCAGCTGTTCGTTGAACAGGGGTTCTTTGACCTTGAGAATTATCTGGGACTCGGCAAAGATTTTGTTTACGTCATCCGTGAGTTCGGCCCCGGCAGCCGCGTATTGTTCGTCACTGAAAAAAGAGCCTTCCCCGGCTCCGTTTTCCAGCAGCACGCGCGCGCCCTGTTCTTTCATTTTGGCCACAGTTTCCGGAATGGCGGCGACCCGCCGTTCGCCGGGCATGATTTCCTTGAGAATACCGATAGTCAGATTTTTAAATTTCATTTTATTTCTCCGTATTGCGCGCTCGCGCCGCTGGGTAATGTCTGGCCGGTATGGGCCAGTAAATTCCGTTTCCGGCTTGCAGCATCACTAAAAAAGCAACTACAGGCAATACGTAATGAATAGTTAGCGATTGACCATTATAAATAATGATAATGGCTGGAAATCGTTTTATGCCAATGATTATTTTTAATTGGATTTCAGCGGGGCGGCTGCTGAATAATAATGACGGCGATTGTTCAACCAAGCCTTGAAATGCAAGGATTTATAGCGCTCATGTCTATAAGTCGGCGTGAAAAACAGCGCTTATCGG
>CAZNBK010000003.1:17201-24266 GCA_964571105.1 uncultured Desulfovibrionaceae bacterium | reverse complement strand
ATGCGCAAGGCGGCTGGCTTGTTTTAAACAAAACCGGCCTGAAATAACGGCATGAAGAAGGGGCAGGCGATCCCTGCCCCCAAGATCAAGTATGCGGGGTGGGAGTAAGCATACCTGTAGAAAGGCTGAGTTAGATTCCTTTGTCGCAGTATATGCGGGAGACCGGTTTGCTATAATAGGGCAGTTCGTCTACCCGCGGCTGCCAGGAGCCGTCATCAATGCAATTGCGCACATGCTGGGCAATTTCCGCCATGGGGGCCATCCAGACATCGCCTTTGCCCTTGATGTAATCAAGCAGCTTGACGATATGACTCCAGCGGCCGGGGCGTCCGGTGGCAAAAGGATGCCAGACGCCCTGCCACAAGCCTCCGTAAGCGTAAATGGCGTCGAATTCTTCCTTATAGTTTAAAATGGCTACGGACGGCGCGTTGATGGGCATCATGTAGTTCAACTCCATGGTGTGCACATACTGTGGCCAGTCGTCAAAGCCCCAGTGCGCGGGCATTTCAATGAGTTCGCCGTGTTTGGAGCGTAACAGATAGGGCTGGTCGTCGCCCATCATGGAGCAATCGTACAGAAAACCTTCGGAAATAAGAATTTCCGGAGAAAAATTGGAAAAGCCGTATAGCGGCCCGCGCCAGCCCTTGGGCCGTTCGCCGGTGGCGTTGACAATGGACTTGATGGCCCGGCGCAGCCAGTAAACATTTTCCTCGTAACTGCCCGCCAGTGGGTTCTCGTGCATGAAGCCGTGGTGCCCGATTTCATGACCTTCATCCACCACCCGCTTGATCGCCGGGCCGTAGTTTTCGATGCACCAGCCGGGGATATAAAAAGTTTGGCGCAGGCCGAGGTCTTTCAGGGTGTCCAGAATGCGGAACATGCCCACTTTGGAGTCGTACTGCATCATGGACAGTGTGCCGTAGCGGTCAATGCCGTCTGCCGGATAATCCAGATGGACCAGGCTTTCGCCGTCAAAGGCACAGGTAACGCAGGCGGCGCATTTGGCGTTGTTGGGCCAGGGAATCGGGTTTTTATTGCTGATCATAATGCCCCCTTATGGCCTTAAAGACGGGGCCGGGCGCCCCGGGCTGCGCAACTTGGGAAAAGCCGGACAGCTTTAGCGTATTTCAGGCTGAGCTGTTTGCAGGCGGGTTTTATTTTTCGCAAACGCAAACATGCTCATGCGTCAATCCCATAGGCAAAAATGCCCGGCGCTTACGCGCCGGGCATTGGCAAGTCAATCAATTACAGGCCACGAACCTGAACCGGGAAGTAGTCTTCACAGCCGCCTTCGCGGTAGATATCCACGGTGGCGCAGTGCAGGCCGCCGCCGAAGGGATACACGTCGCGGAAGGGGATCGGAATAACTTCAAAGCCCAGCTTGTCGAACTGCTCGTGCTGGTTGGTTTCGCTGGCTTCGCAGAACACGGTCTTGGGGTCGAGCATGAACACGTTCATGGACACCCAAACAGTGGAGTAGCAAAGCGGAGGCGGAGTCTTGTGCATGGGCTGGGCGGCGATCACGACTTCCCAGTCGTTCTTGTCGAACAGCACTTTGTGCTCGGGCAGGAGCTGGCGCATGGGGTTGTTCAAGGCCAGGCCGGGGCGCAGGGGCACCAGGGTGGCGTCGATGTGACAAGGATAGGGGTCGCCGGGGAAGTTCATCTTGTGGATGCGCAGGCCGCGGTCGGCAAAGTGGCGGCGCAGCCAGTCAATACCGGCTTCGTTGGCGGTGAAGCCGTGCTGCACGATAATGTCCTTGCCGCAACGGCCCAGTTCGGCGGCGTCGAACAGGGGTTCTTCTTCGGTGGTTACGAAGTCTTTGGCCGCGGTCAGCTTCAGACGGTCTTCAATGGTCATGACGCGCTGCAGGTAGCCGGGCTTGTAGGAACGATCGGTCAGGCGCGGCTTGGGAGCGGCTTCCCAACGCATGTTCGGGTCTTCCTTGTACCACTTTTCAAGGAGCGGACGGGTGCAAAGATATTCGAACCAGCGGCAGCGGTAAGACATGGTGGCTTCCAGCAGTTCGTTGCCCACCGGAGCCAGGGTGTCGCGGGGCACGCAGCAGCCGAACATGGATTGGGTTTCAAAATCGGGGGTCTTAACCGGCTGGTTGAAGTTGATCGGCACCGGGCGGTGCACTTCAACGCCGCGCTTTTCCAGCTGCTGGACGAAGTAGGTGAGCTGTTCGTTGGCGGCGTCCACGGTGTGCTGCGGACGGGGGCCCCAAGAGCCTTTCATGTCGCTGTCGATCGGCACTTTGCATTCGACGGCGGGCTCGGAAGGAGCAATCATGCAACCGTCAGGAATGCCGACGATGACGCGCTTCAGCGGGTCCCATTCGTTCCAGCAATTGACGATGGTCTTGGGGTTTTCAATTTTCATGATGGGTTCCATTTAACACTCTCCTATGATGTTGAGTATGTAGCGGGGCCATGTTCGACCGGGGCCGACACGGTAGTAATCTTATAAACTAACTTTTAGATAAAAAGCCAGCCGCAGCGCAATACGTAATGATCAGTTAAATACTGACCATGCAAAATGGTGGGTAGCGGAGCAGGGCCGTTGTCTGGAGAGGTTTGCCGCAGCGGGGCAATGGCGATGAATTGAGCGGAGCCGGGGCAATTGACCGGACAATGCGGAAAGAGCTGGCAAACTTTTTTTGCGATCATCCTGAACGCAGCCCAGTGAAACAAAGGAGTTATCTTGCACCGCCCGACGCGGGAGAAAGGCAAAAGGCATGAAGATGAAGCTGGATCCCTTCGCTGTGGTCAGGATGACAAAAGGCGGGAAACCTCTCAATTGCCATACCCTTTTGCCTCTTGCCCATTGCGCATAAAGCAAGGGCGATACAGCTTTAGCCGTATCGCCCTTTTCCTCAATTCAGGCGGCTTGGTTTCGCGAGCTTAGATGCCGGTGCCGCAAACGATGCGCGACACGGGCTTGGTGTAGTAAGGCAGCTCGTCCACACGCGGCTTGTAGGTGCCGTCCCGGATGACCTTGCGGACATGGTTGGCGATTTCTTCCATGGTGGCGAACCAAACATCGCCCTTGCCCTGCATATAGGCCAGGAGCTCTTCCGCATGGGCCCAGCGGGCCAGGCGTCCGGTGGCAAAGGGATGCCACACGCCCAGCCACATGCCGCGGGCTTCGTAGCAGGCGTCGAATTCTTCGCGGAACACCTGCATGGCCATGGACGGGGCCTTGATGGGCATCATGTAGTCGAGGTCGAAAGACTGCACGTATTGCGGCCAGTCGTCCCAGCCCCAGTGCGCGGGGATTTCGACCAGGTCGCCCTTTTTGGTGTTCAGCATGTAGGGAATGTCGTCGCCCTGCAAGGAACAGTCGTAGGTGAAGCCTTCATCCAGAATCATTTCCGCCAGTTCGCCGTTGAAGTTATACAGCGGGGCGCGATAGCCGCGCGGGGCCTGCCCGGTGGCGTTTTCAATGATTTTTTTGCAGCGGCGGATCCAGTACAGGTTTTCGTCGTAGCTGGCGGTCAGGGGGTTCTCATGCATGTAGCCGTGCTGGCCGACTTCGTGGCCGTCGTCCACAATGGCCTTGACGGCCTTGGGGAATTGCTCGATGCACCAGGCCGGGATGTAGAAGCTTTGGCGGATGCCCATATTGCGGTAGGTTTCCAGAATGCGGGGAATGGCCACTTCAGGGCCGTAGCGCAACATGGAAATGGCGCCGTAACGACGCCAACCGTCGGACGGGTGATCGAGGTGCAAAAGGCTTTCCGAGTCAATATCAAAAGTCACGCAACAGGCGCAGCGTGCATTATTGGGCCAGGGAACAGGGTTTTTAATCAGACTCATGACATAAACCTCCGGTTTATAAAAGTGAAATGGTTTGGTAACGACCGCCGTCCTGGTTTCGCGCCTTGTTGTGCACCATATAGGCAACCGCGGCGTCTTCCAGGGCCAGGCCCGTACCGTCAAATACAGTTATTTCTTCAGCCGAAGTCCGGCCAACGATTTTTCCGGCCACCACCTGGCCGATATGTCCGAGAATTTTGCTCTTGTCCAGCAGCCCGTCGCGCACCGGGTTTTGCACGTCCCCGTAAATAAGCGCCTGATTGACGCTGTCGGCCACAATGCGGGCCTTCTGGTGAATGGCCGGGTCCAGCTCCTGCTTGCCCGGGCTGTCGGCGCCCATGGCGTTGATATGCGTGCCGGGCGCAATCCAGTCGGCCATGATAAACGGCGCGCGTGACGGCGTGGCCACGGAGATGATATCCGCGCCGCGCACCGCCTGTTCCACCGAATCCATGGCCGTGACCGGCAGGCCGAGCCTTGGCCCCATCTCTGCCGCAAAGGCCTCGGCGTCTTTTTTATACAGGCTCCCCACCCGGACTTCCGCAATATCGCGGACCAGGCAGATGGATTCGGCTGCGCGGCGTCCCACGGCCCCCGCCCCGATAACGGTCAACACCCGTGCATCTTTGCGGGACATATATTTGGTGGCAATGCCCACAGCCGCGCCGGTGCGCATCTGGGTAATCAGGGCGCCCTCGGCAATGAGCAGCGGCCAGGCTGTGGCCGGGTCGCTGAGTACAATCTGGGTCAGGGTGGTGGGCAGGCCTATTTCCGGGTTGTGGTTGTGCACGCCGCCCCATTTAATGGCTATAAATTCCGGGGAATGGCAGTAGGCAGGCATGGCGCCGAAGTCGCCGTTATATGCTTCCTGCGCGAAAATAATTTTGGTGGGGGTTTCCCATTGTTCGTTGCCGTATGAGCGAAAGGCGTCTTCAATTGCCGCGTTCACTTCGGACATGGTCAACAGTTTTTCCAGATCGACGCGGGAGAGCACCAAAGTGGCGGGCATTTTTACAGTCATCAGTCGAACCTCTTTTAGGCAAAATGGTATGCCGCTAAATGGTAACAAGAACGATGCCAAAACGAAACTTAATAAACAATACGTATTGACCAGTTAAATAACCGCCATAAAAAATGGCTGGTCAGCGGACCGCGCCCATAAGGCGCAGTTTCTGTGAATATGGCTGGTCGGGCCGGGCAGATGGTTAAATCCTCAAAAGCTTTTTAAATAAGTGTTCAGGTTTACGTTTTTATTGGTAATGCCGAGTTTGGTGCGGATGTTGTTGCGGTGCCGCTCCACCGTGAACAGGGAGATGCCCAGCAGGTTGGAGATTTCTTTGCTGGACAAATCGTGCCTGATCAGGTTGCAAATGTTGATTTCCTTGGGCGTGAGCTTGAGGCTGCGGTTGGTGATTTTTTGCCCGAACGAACTGGTCAGGTTTTCCAGAGAGCGCTCCAACATGTCGATGTACACGTTTTCTTCGGATTTTTTGGGCGAGCGCAGTTTGTCGAGCAAGGGCAGAAACAGATCGTGCACGTTGATGCGAATATTGTCTTTGATTTCTTCCTTTTTCTGCTCAATATGCTCCAGCACCTCGGTCAGGGCCGAGTTCTTCCGCTCCAGTTCGGCGTTTTTTTCCACCAGTTTCAGCTCGGTTTCCCGGAGTTGGGTAACGTCGCGGCCCACGCCCTGAATGGCATACAGGGTGCCGGCGCTGTCAAACAATGCGCGGCGGTGCCATTCCACCCATAAATCTTCGCCATTGGCGCGGGTGATGTGCTGGGTGAACAGCTGCACCGGGTCCTGCGGGGTGGCCGAGTCAATGAATTTCCGGATGCGTTCTTGATCTTCTTTGCTCAAGGTATCCATAAAGCTGCTGCCGACAAGGTCTTCCCGTTTGACCCCATGCGCCAGGCAGTAAGAGTCGTTGACAAAAACAACGGTACACCTGGGCCAGTCCGGCGTGTAGCGGCAGAGCAGTTCATACTGATCTTCCACCATGGAGCGGTATTGTAACTCCCGCTCGGCCAGGTTGGCTTCGGACAGTTTGCTGTCGGTGATGTCTTGTGAATGAACCCGGTAAAGGGTGGGTTTTCCCATGGGTTCGAAGTTGGCAATGATGGTCCATTGCAGCCAGCGGGGCGCGCTCGGCCCTCCGGGGCAGCACTGCTCAAAAGTCATGATGCGGTGGTCTGGGGTAAGAGCGCGGATATTTTCTTCCACCTCTTTATTGTGCTCCGGCCAGATGATCGCCGCAAAGGACGCGCCCAACGCCTGCTGGCGGTGTAATTTATACTCATGCAGAAAAGCGGGATCCACTTCAAAAATGGTCAGGTCCGGACGAAGGGCGCAAACAAAGGTGGCCTTGGTATTAAAGATAAGCGTTTTATCGCTATGCTGGGCGGGGAAGGTTTTTTCGATTGTCTTCGGCATTGTTTGTCCTTGTGCTGAAAAACGGCTTCGGCGGCATGTCGGCCAATCAGCCGGTGCAGGAGCAGCCAGTGGCACTTGAATTGCTTGCAGGCATTGAATCGTGACCCAGTGTCCGGGAGGCAGTGGGGGTTGGAGCAAAGAGTAAAAAAATGTTTGCAGCCATTTTCCATACATAGTTTATGACCATTTTATTGCGGTTGCAATAAAAAAATATTTCTGGTCTAGCTAAGGTGCGGGTTTGCACTTTATTCATGCGCATTTGGGTATACAGAGGCCCTTCTGCATAACATTAACTTACTGTGGAGGTGTTTATGCGCGCTTTATCATTTAAGACCGGTCTGCTGTTGTCTTTGGCCGTGAGTGCTTGCCTGCTGTTCGGCAATTCCGTCCAGGCCGACGGATTTAAAGCGGCCATGGTCATGCCGGGGGTGATTACGGACAAAAGTTTCAACCAGTCCGGGTATGAAGCCATGATGCTGGCCAAGGAAGAACTCGGCATAGAAGTGGCCTACAGCGAAAAGGTGGCTCAGCCGGATCAGCCCGAGGCCCTGGCCGATTACGCGCGGCGCGGTTACGATGTGGTTATCGGGCATGGCGGCGAGTTTCAGGATTCAGTCGAGCGCATCGCCAAGCGCTATCCTGAGACCATGTTTTTGATTACCAATGGGGTTTCCCCGGGCGAGAATATCGCCATTTTGCGCTTCAAAGATGAAGATTTGACCTTCCCCTTGGGCTATATCGCCGGCAAAATGAGCGACAGCGGCATTGCGGCCTTTGTGGGCGGGCAGCAGATTCAGTTCTGCATTGACC
>CAZNBK010000003.1:0-17191 GCA_964571105.1 uncultured Desulfovibrionaceae bacterium | reverse complement strand
GGTTTTATCAATGGGTTTAAATACGCGCGCCCTGACGGCAAGACCTTGGCCGCCTGGACCAATGACTGGGATGATGTGGCCAAGGGCAAGGAAGCGGGCTTGAGCGTGATCAGCCAGGGGGCGGATATGGTTTACGCCAACCTGGATAATTCCATAATCGGCACCTACCAGGCGGTGCGCGAAAAAGGCAAATATGCTTTCGGCGTGTTTTATGACGCCTACCAGGATTGGCCGGACATCATCCTCCAGTCTGCGGTGATGAGCTGGAAATATGCGGTGTTCACGCTTTTGAAGATTGCCAAAGAAAGCAGCCTCGAACCCATTGTCTATCGTATCGGGCATGAAGTGCCCACAGCCGCCGGGCTGGGCACGTTCCACCCGGCCATCCCGGAAGAGCTGAAGGCGGAAGTGCTGCAGGTAGTCCAAGATATTATTGATGGAAAGATTGACGCGATTGCGGAGCGGTAGCGCCTGCCCCGGCCCAGCTGAACCTGTTGAACATGTCGAATATGGGTCGGATCGGTGTTTTGTTGATTTGGTTTTATTAAGTGCTTTTTGGGGAGGCTTGCCTCCCCAAATTCTTTCTGCCCGAGCCCGCCCAGGGGGGGGGCGACTCCTGCGCCTGCGATTTACCCGCTTGAGTATTGGCCGGGTGTGCTCTGAAACATGACCGGTATTTGCCTGGGTCCGGCTTTTCAGGCCAGGCAGGAGAACGCTTTGCAGGCATAAACCCGGTCCGGGCACGTGCCGGGGCGCAGTTTGGGCAGAAACGAGCCGCAGGTAAGTGGATAATTTTATTGTACTTTTTATTGTGATTTATTAGTACTTGCATTTGTGAATGGAATATGTTTGGGTGTTTTTAACGTGCCTTCCGGAACCGTCCAGGGGCATGGGAAATTGGCTTAGGAACGCGCTTTGGCGCATGTGAGTAATAATGGGGATTGACGTTTAACCGGTTGATCACGACTTGAGGCGAGTCTGATTGATGCGGAGGTTTTAGATAGTTTTCAGGGGTAATAAGATTACTTGAGTAGTTGATGGGACTATTCTGGTGGGACGTTTCGCTTGTCTTCAGCAGTGGCGACGGATTTTGCGCGGTCCATGTAAGGGCTTGGCGTATGGCTTAAATCCATATGTTAACGCTTGCATTTAAATTTGGATTGTGGCTTGATGATTTTGTCATACTGTCTGACTTGGCCTGTGTAACCTGGTGTTGGATAAATTCCGCACCGCAGATTCCCAACCGGAGGTCTTATTATGAGTGTTAAAATTTCCAAGCTGCTCATGCTGCTGGCTTTGCCCCTGTTGATCATTGGCGGCGTAAGCCAGGCCCAGGCCGACGGCTACAAAGCCGCCATTGTTATGCCCGGGGTTATTACTGACAAGAGTTTCAACCAGTCCGGCTATGAAGGCATGATGCAGGCCAAGGATGAGCTTGGCATCGAAGTGGCCTACAGTGAAAAAGTGCCGCAGCCCGACCAGGCTGAAGGTCTGGCCGACTATGCCCGCCGCGGTTATAATCTGGTTATCGGCTACGGCGGAGAATTCCAGGATGCCGTTGACCGTATCGCCAAGCGCTATCCCGACACCATGTTCCTCGTGGTCAATGGCGTGACCCCCAGTGAAAACGTTGCCGTGGTCGGTTTCGACTACAATGCCCTCGGTTATGTGATGGGCTACATCGGCGGCAAGATGAGCGAATCCGGCGTGGGCTCCTTTATCGGCGGCCAGCAGATTCAATTCTCCCTGCAGTTGGAACACGGCTTTAACAAAGGCTTTATGGATGCCAAGCCCGACGGCAAGACCCTGACCGCCTGGACCAACGACTGGGACGACATCGCCAAGGGTAAGGAAGCCGCTCTTTCTGTTATCAGCCAGGGCGCTGATATGCTTTTCCCCACCATGGACAATGCCATTGTCGGCAGCTACCAGGCCGCCAAAGAACAGGGCAAATATGCCTTCGGCATTTATTATGACACCTATTCCGATTGGCCCGATACCGTGCTGCAGTCTGCGGTTATGAAGTGGTCGCGCGCGCTCGTCGCCATGCTGGGCATTGCCAAAGACGGCAAGCTGGAAGGCAAAGAGTATGTTATCGGCTTTGACGTTCCCGACGCCGCCAACATCGGCTCCTACCATCCCAGTGTGCCCGAGGAATTGCGCGCCGAGGTGGATCAGATCATTGCAGACATCATTGCAGGCAAGATTGATCCTTCCAAATAATACTCTGCTAACGGTCCGCATTCGCGGATAAACGAGGCGACATGCCATGAACGGCCTCTGGCCGTTCATGGTTCGCCTTGGGCTCCCCAGGAATTTATTCATCATTGCTTGTTGTGCGGTGGAATTCTTGCAGAATCACGAGCCCGATAAATATAGACCGTATATAGCAATAAATGTATATGCAAACAGGAAAACAAATCCCGGGGCAATAAAGAGGTTCAGCCGGAATGTGTTGCCCCAAGTGTGCGTATGCGTGTCCAGGCGGATAGCTGATTAAATTGTCTACATGGTTTATTCCCAGTTATTGCTTGTTGTGTTCAAGGCTCTGGCGTGTCTAGTTAAGCTTGCGATGCTTTAACGTGGCTTATTAACTGGTGTGGAAGGCAAACCGCACCACAGACACCCAACCGGAGGTTATTATGGCAAGAAAATTGTTCCACCTGATTCTGTTGGTGGCATTGCCCCTGCTCGGGCTAGGCGCTTTTGCGCAAGCCCAGGCTGAACCTTACAAGCTGGCGATAGTCATGCCGGGCGTTATTACGGACAAGAGTTTCAACCAGACCTGCTATGAGGCTGTTATGCAGGCCAAGGAAGAACTCGGCATTGAAGTGGCGTATAGCGAAAAAGTGCCGCAGCCGGACCAGGCCGAAGCCCTGGCCGACTATGCGCGGCGCGGTTATAATCTGGTTATCGGTGCCGGCGGCGAGTTTCAGGATGCCGTGGACCGGGTGGCCAAGCGTTATCCCCAAACCATGTTCCTGGTGCTCAATGGGGTAACCGCTTACGAGAACGTGGCCATCGCCCGTTTTCACTATGAAGCGCTGGCCTATGCTTTGGGCCATATTGCCGGCAGGATGACTGAAACCGGCACAGTGGCCTTCATCGGCGGCCAGCAGATTGCTTTCTCCATGCAATTGCTGGAGGGGTACAGCAACGGTTTTAACAAAGCCCGGCCCGACGGCAAAATGCTGGTGGCCTGGACCAACGATTGGGATGATATTTCCAAGGGCAAGGAAGCTGCTTTGAGCGTGATCAGCCAGGGGGCCGATATGGTTTTCCCGACTATGGACAACGCCATTATCGGCAGCTTCCAGGGCACCAAGGAGCAGGGCAAGTGGGGCTTCGGCATTTATTTTGACGCCTACGTCGATTGGCCGGACACCATTTTGCAATCCGCAATCATGAAATGGGCGCCTGCTCTCATGGAGATTGTGACCATCGCCAAGGAGGGCAAGCTGGAAGGCAAAGAATATCTGGTCGGGCTCAATTCTCCCGATGCCGCCAGCCTGGGCACGTATAATCCGGCCATTCCCGAAGACGTGAAGGCCGAAGTGGAGCAGATTATCGCGGACTTGAAGTCCGGCAAGATTGACCCTACTGCCAAATAAGGTTTGAGGCCGCGCAAACGCGGTTGTGAAAATAACGCCGGGAACGGCCAAAGCCGTTCCCGGCTGAACAAGACGAATTGATTGTGTACGTGAGCTGAAAGAATTATCGGGTGTATTTTAGGTGTATTGCGGGTTGTGAACTGGGTATAAATTTTGGAAAATACAGGAATGGGCCGTAACAGGTAGCGCTGCGGCGCTGCTTTACGAGGCTTTGGCCGGAATTGAGCAATATCCCGGTCGTATAATTGATCCGGCTGCAAGCCGGAGTAACCTTTAACCTTTGGCTTAAGTCCGCGCCCCGTTGGATGGAAGTTCCGGCGGTGCGCCTCTCAACAGTCCTTTGCCGCATGAGGCATATTACCCACCAAGATTCAGGGGGTGTATTACGAGCATGGACCATCAAACTGAAAACCTATTAACCATTGATCACATTACCAAGGTCTTCGGCGAATTCAAAGCCCTGGATAATGTGAAGATCGACGTCAAGGAGGGCACTGTCCACGCCCTGCTGGGCGAAAACGGGGCCGGTAAAACCACCCTCATGAACTGCCTTTACGGGCTATATCAACCCGAAGCCGGTCGCTTCCTGCTCAAGGGCGAGGAAGTTAAAATCGACTCGCCGCTTAAGGCGGTGGAACTCGGCATCGGCATGATTCACCAGCACTTTATGCTGGTGGATACCCTTACAGTAACCGAGAATATCATTCTCGGCCTTAAAGATCTGGGTATAACCATGAACCTGCCCAAGCACGAGAAACGCATCCGCGAGATCAGCGAGGAGTTTGGTTTTGAGGTAGACCCCAGTTTTGAAATCTGGCGTCTGCCCATGGGCATGCGCCAGCGGGTGGAAATTCTCAAGGCTTTGTACCGTGATGCCAGCGTCTTGATTTTGGACGAACCGACCTCGGTGTTGGCGCCCAAAGAAATCGACTCGCTCATGGATGCTCTGGACCGCCTGAAAAAAGCGGGCAAGACCATTCTGTTCATCACCCACAAGCTGGAAGAAGTGTTTAAAGCTGCGGATACCATTACCGTGCTCCGGCATGGCCGGGTAACGGATGAAACCGCCATCAAAGACACCACCCAACGCGAAGTGGCCGGTATGATGGTCGGGCGTGACGTGGTCTTTGATTTCAAGCGCCCGGAAGTGGAAATCGGCGCTCCGGTGCTTGAGGTAAAAGACATCAACGCCATAAACGACCGTGGCTTGCAGGCCTTGTATGACATCAGCCTGACGGTGCATGCCGGTGAAGTGTTCGGCATAGCCGGTGTGGACGGCAACGGACAGCAGGAGCTGGCCGAAGTGCTGACCGGCCTGCGCCCGCCCACCACGGGTACGGTGCTCATGAACGGAGAAGACATCACATATACTTCGGTGTCGGGCCGCCGTTTGGACAAGGCCATCTCCTTTGTGCCCGAAGACCGGCAGACCATGGGGCTGGCCATGGATTTCAGCATTGCCAAAAACTGCATGCTGCGTGATTTTTCCCGGCCCCCCTATGCCAACCACGGCTTGATCAACTTCAAGGCTACCAACGAAGTGGCTACGGAGTGGCAGCAGAAGTACGACATCCGCATGCGTAACCCGATGCAGTTGGCCCGGCACCTTTCCGGCGGCAACCAGCAGAAGCTGATTCTGGCCCGGGAAATTGAGTGCCACCCCAACCTGATCATCGTCATGCAACCCTGTAAGGGGCTTGATGTCGGGGCAATTGAAAAAGTGCAGAATACGCTTTTGGCTCAGAAGGCCGCGGGCAAAGCGATTCTTTATATTTCAACCGAACTGGAACACGTGTTCGAAATATCCGACCGTATCGGTGTGATGTGCGCGGGCAAGATGGTAGGCGTGGTCAGGCCTGACGAGGCCACTGCCGAAGTTATGGGTTCGCTCATGGCCGGGAGGTGCGTGGTATGAATGTAGTTTTGCGGCTTATCCAAAGTGTCTACCTGTTGCGCTCGGTCTGGGCTGTGCTCATGGCCCTGCTGGTGGGGGCACTGCTTATCAGCACCACGGGCGCAAACCCCATCACCGCGTACCAGGCCTTGTTCGGCGGCGCGTTTCTTGACTATTGGGGCTTCTCCGACACCTTGGTGAAATTCTCCCCCATTGTCCTGGCCGGTCTGGCCGTGGCCCTGCCCCTGCGCTCAAACCTGTATAACATCGGCGCGGAAGGGCAGATTTACATGGGCGGGCTGTTTGGCGCGGCTGCGGCCCTGTATTTGCCTGAAGCCCTGCCCAGCGGCATTCACATTGTGATCTGCACCCTGGCCGGTGCTCTGGGCGGCGGCCTGTGGGCGGCCATTCCCGGCTATCTCAAGGCCTACAAGAACATCAACGAAGTTATTGTTACCCTGCTCATGAACTATGTGGCCATTAACCTGGTCAGCTACTTCGCAGGCGGCCCCATGATGCAGGAAGGCGCTCCCTATCCTTACTCGGATGAAGTGCGCGAAGCCATATGGCTTCCCCACATCATGGCCAACACCAACGCCCACCTGGGCGCGGTTATCGGCCTGGTGATGTGCCTGGTGGCCTGGGCAACCCTGCGTTACACCACGGTCGGCTTCCGGCTGGACCTGGTGGGCATGAGCCCGCCTGCGGCCCGTTATGCCGGCATCAATGTCAAGCGCCAGATCATCATCACCATGGCCGTGGCCGGCGCTTTTGCCGGTATGGCCGGGGCGTTTGAAGTTATCGGGCTGCGCTATCGGCTGTATCACCTGTTCAGCCCCAACTACGGCTCGGACGGCATTGTCGCCGCCTTTATGGCCGGGTTGAACCCCATTCTTGTGCCCATTTCCGCCATCTTCCTGTCCGGCCTCAAAGCCGGCGCCCAGGTTATGCAGCGGGCGCTGGGGCTGCAAAGCACCATTGTTGAGGCCATCACCGGCCTGGTGGTTATTTTCGTGGCCGCCAGCCTGGCCTTCCACTACGATCCCCAGTGGTGGCGGCGGCGCTTGCAAGGGAGAAGACAACTGAACGAACTCATCGGCGGCGCCGACGACGAACGGGATACGGTCTAACCGGCCCCGCACATTGAGAGGAAGATTATGCTGGATATATTCTTAGACCCACAAACATTGTCGGATTTCCTGGCCTCGACCTTGCGCCTGGCCACGCCTCTGACTTTTGCGGCCATCGGCGGCCTGTTCTGCGAACGGGCCGGGGTGTTTAATATCGCCCTGGAAGGTTGCATTCTCAGCGGCGCTCTTGGAGCGGCCTATGGCGCGTTTGCCTTTGGCGACCCGGTGGCCGGTTTGGGCATCGGTATTGTCTGCGGCGCGGCCACCGGGGTGCTCCTGGCCTTTTTGGGCGTTACCCTGGGCATTAACCAGATTGTGGCCGGGATTGCCATTAACATGCTCTCTTTGGGCATGACTTCGTTCTTTTCCCGGCTGCTCCTGGGCGGCGGCGACACCAGCCGTATTTTGCCCGGCTTCAAGGTCATTTCCATTCCGTTGCTTTCGGACATACCCATTATCGGGCCGGTGCTGTTTAACCAGGATATCCTGGTTTACATTCTCTATGCCACGGTGGCGGTCGGCTGGTGGCTGCTGTTCAAGACCCCCTGGGGGCTGGCTATCCGGGCTGTGGGTGAATTCCCGCGCGCGGTGGATACCGCCGGTATCAACGTGGAAAAAGTCCGCTACATCACGGTTATCTGCGGCTGTGCCCTGGCCAGTATGGGCGGCTGCTACATTATCCTGTCGCAAGTGTTCGTGTTTACCGAGCACATGAGCGCGGGCAAGGGCTTTATCGCCCTGGCCGCCCTGATTCTGGGCCGCTGGAACCCGGTGGGCGCGTTGTGGGCCTGTCTGCTGTTCGGCTTCTTTGAAGCCTTGCAGCTGCGCCTGCAATTTGCCAACCCCAACGTCCCCTACCAGTTATTCTCCATTCTGCCTTACCTGGCGTCCATCCTGGCCCTGGTCTTCTTTGTGACCATGAAGGCCCCGGCTGCCTCAGGCAAGAAATACTACCGTTAAACCCAAACAAACCCACAGGGCCCTCGCTCCATTTTGGAGTGAGGGCCCTGGCTGTTTCTGCTGCGAACGCTCTGCTGCGGGCAGGGGTTTTCGGGTGTTCCAGCCATTTCTCATGGCTGTTTTTTTACTGGTTGTTACGTATTGTCGTGGTTGCGGAATTGAGGCTAAATAATATCATTACGCAGCATGCTTTGTCCTCCGGATAAATTCAGGGAGTCTTTTGGCCCCCGGTCGGGGGCATGAAGCAGACACTTCCCGCCAGGAGTCGTCTTTGTCGGTAAAGAACAAGAATTGTGTTGCTACTGCGGCAGTCATAAGCGTAAAATTTTCCAAGCGACATGAATTAATTCCTTTTTAAGGAGGCTGAATTATGGTTCCCAATATCCGTTTCGACCAGGGCCGTCACCCGCGCGGCAAAATCGGTTTTATCGTTCTGGCCATGGAGCAAACTGTTGAAGATGACATGTTTGTAACCACCCCTCCCGGTGTGGGCATACATTTTTCCCGCGTGACCATGAGCAATCAGGTGAATCCTGAAAATTTGAAAGCCATGGAACCCGGCATTTTGGCGGCAGCCGAGCTGCTCATCCCCCAGGGCGACCCCACGGTGCTGTGCTTTACTTGCAACTGCGGGACCATGGTCATCGGCGAAGAGCGGATCATGGGCATTCTCAAAAAAGCCAATGCCGGAGCCATTCCCACCACGGTCATGACCGGCGTGGTCCGGGCGCTGCGCGCCTTTGCAGCCAAAAAAATCATGGTGGTCACGCCTTATGTGGACGCCGTTAACGAACATGTCCGCAAATTTATAACCGGCAAGGGCTTTGAAATTGCGGCCTTCCATAGCCTGGGCATTGAAGACAACTCCGACATCGACCGCGTGGATCCGCAATTCATCCGTGAGTTTGTCCGCGGTCTGGATGTGTCCGGCGTGGACGCGGTGGCGTTGGTCTGCGGCGCCATGCGGACCATGGATATTGTCGGGCAGCTGGAAAAAGACCTCGGTGTGCCCGTGGTAGCCAGCAACCAGGCTCAAATGTGGGATTGCCTGCGCCTGTGCGGTGTGGATGACGACTTCCCCGCGTACGGCAAGTTGTTTTCCCTGAAATCCGATCTCCATAAAAAGGTCAGCTGAAATGCGCGCTGTAGTTGTGGAAACCCCGGGCGGCCTGGATAAACTGGTTCTGCGCGATGTGCCGGTGCCGGAAATCGGCCCGGAAGATGTGCTTATTGAAACCGCATACGCGGCCCTGAACTGGAGCGACCTGCAAAAACGCGAAGGCATTTATCCGCATCCGGTGAAATACCCGGCGGTTATGGGCCTGGAAGTCTCCGGGCGGGTAAAGGCGGTGGGCGCCAAGGTCAGAGGCTTCAAGCCCGGCGACCGGGTAGCTGCGGTAACCGGTCCGGACCTGCTCGGCGGCTATGCGGAATATTGCCGGGTGCATAAAAATTACGCCTTTCAGGTGCCGGAGCATATCAGCCTGGCCCAGGCCGCTGCTTTTCCGGTGACGGGCTTTACTGCTTACCACTTGCTGCACACCGCCTATCAGATCAAGAGCGGCGAGTGCATAGTTATCCATGCCATCAGCGGCGGGGTTGGCTCCATGGCTCTGCAACTGGCCCGCAAGGCCGGGGCCAGGGTTATCGGCACTGTGGGCAGCCGCAGTAAAGCCGCTCGGGCTGAGGAGTTGGGCGCGGATCTGGTCATTGACCGCTCCAGTGAAGATTTTGTGGAAGCTGTGCTGGACTTTACCGGCGGGCGGGGCGCGGATCTGGTCATCGACTCGCTGGGCGGCGACATTTTGCGTCGCAGCTTTGACGCCCTGCGTCCGTTCGGACGGATAATCAACATCGGCGAGGCTTCTGGCTACCCGGATTTTGATATCCGCCCCGTGCTTTATGAACGTTCAACCTCCTTGGCCGGGTTTGAGTTTATGCATGCCGGGCCAGGTTCGCCGCGCTGGAAGCGTGGTGAGCGCACCTTGCTGCGCGGGTTTGGCGAGGGGTGGCTGAAGTTGCCGGTGGTGGCGACTTTTTCCCTGGAAGATGCCGCCAAGGCCCACGAGCTGCTGGCCGGTCGCGGTGTGCAGGGCAAAGTGCTTTTGTGCATCGATCAATAGAAATGAGTTTTTATCTTTTGGCTCCACTGCCAGCGTTTGAGCTTTGAGTTTGTAATATTTCAAAATTGAAACGCTCCAGCCGGAGAGTGCGAATACTCGGGGGAAGGAAGCATAGAGGCTTAGGCCCGCATGATTCCTTCCCCTATTTCTTTTTAACCCCGTTTTTTTGCCTGTAGGCCATAAACAGCCGCGAATGCAGATTCGCGGTTGTTTATGGTGTTGTGGGCTTGCCGGTTGGGAGGGGAAATGTATACATTATTTTTCCCGCAAGGGGCTTGACCAAGGTTTTTTGTTTCGATAAAAAAGTATCGATACAAAGTTATCGAGTTGAAAATGATTTTCAACTGCCTGCGGTTTCACCGCAAAAAAATAAAGGAGGCCGTGGTGTCGGGAGCTAAACCCGTTATTTCCAAACATGCGCTGGAAAGGTTGGTCAGGTATCTGGCTTTCTTGAAGTCTTTGTCCGCAGGAGAGCAGATCAATATTTCGGCCACGGCCATTGCCGAGGCTCTGGACCTCAATCAGGTGCAAGTGAGAAAAGACCTGGCCTGCGTCAGCAACGGGGGCAAACCCAAAACCGGCTATGTGCGCGCGGACTTGATTACGGATATTGAGCGCTTCCTCAATTACGACAACATGACCGACGCCGTGCTGGTCGGAGTGGGCAACCTGGGCCGGGCGCTGATGTCCCACAAGCAATTTGCGGAATGCGGCCTGAATATTGTGGCCGGATTTGATGCAGACCACAGGCTGGTGGGCACGCAAGTGAACGGCAAACCGATTTTCAGCCCGGATAAACTCAAAAATCTTTGTAAACGCCTGAACATCCGCATCGGCATCATGACCGTGCCGGATACCGCTGCTCAGGCTGTTTGCGAGTTATTGGTCGATAGCGGCATCCGGGCGATCTGGAATTTTTCTCCGGCCAACCTGCTGAGCGTGCCGCCGCATGTGGTGATTAAAAACGAAAGCATGGTGGCCTCGTTCGTAGTTTTGTCGCAGATGCTTTCACACAGTTTCGCAACCCACGGCCTTGATTGATCGCCTTAATCGGCCTGTTGTTTAACCCTGAAACGGAAAAAGAACCCATGTGGGACGCTGCCGATGCCTGTCGAGCCGGAAAAGATATCTTCTGGCAGTGTTCTTCGGTGACCAACCGGGCGGGTATGGAATGGCTGCGCCGTTATTTCGGAGACAAGGGCATTCGGATTCAGCCGGTCATGTTTGATTCCTCGGCTGCCAATTATTACCACCCCTGGCATATCGACTGCGTGCTGGCCCTGTTCCGGCCCGGTCTGGCCCTGGTGTCCAACAAGAAGCCCATGTATAGCCAGAACATCATCGAGCTGTTCAAGAAGAACGACTGGGAACTCATCGATGCCGTGGACCCCGTCTACCATTGGACCGACAAAATCACCATGAGCAGCACGCCGCGCGGTCGAGGTATGGACGGCCCCAACTGGGTGGCCATGAACACCTTCTCCCTGGACCCGAATACGGTCTGTTGCAGCCATGTGGAAACCGCCTACATGGAGCAGTTGGATAAGCTGGGCCTGGAGGTTATACCGGTCGAGTACGAAAAGGTTTATCGCTTTGGCGGCATGCTCCACTGCACCACTCTGGACGTTTACCGCGAAGGCGCTTGCGAGGATTACTTCCCCAACCAATAACCGGCGAGAAACAACGCATGGCCTCCACGGGCGGGGATAACCGTGGAGGCCCCTGTGCAGCTTATTAAAGTCTGGTAAATATAAGGATTACGGCATGCAGGGCGATTCGGGTTCTAGGCCGGTCTCGCAATATCGCGGACCCATCTTGATTTTGCTTGCAACGGTCTGTGCCAGCACCACAGGCACGGCGCAGGCCTTTGCGCCGGAAGGGGCCTCCCCGCTGGTCGTCGGCGCTGTGCGCTTGTGGCTCGGCTTTGCTTTCATGCTGGCCTGGTGCTTTCTGCGCGGGAAAAAAGTGTCGATCAAGGGCTGGCCGGTGCGGCGAACAGTGATTTCCGCCCTGGGCATTGTTTTTTATCAACTCACTTTTTTTGCCGCCGTGGCCTCCACCGGAGTGGCTGTGGGCACTGTGGTCACCTGCGGCAGCATTCCGCTGTTGGCCAGTGTGCTCGGGTATGTTTTTCTTAGGGAAAAACCGCAGCGCGTGTGGTACCCGGCCACAGCAGCGGCCCTGGCGGGCCTGGCCCTGCTGTCCGTCACCGATAATGCGGAAACCAACCTTTTGGGGCTTTTACTGGCCGTGGCCGCCGGGTTCTCCTACTCCGTCTATGCGGCCTTCGGGAAAAGCCTGACCCGGACTTATGACCCCGGCGTAGTGGTAACGGTGCTGTTTGGTATCGGCGCCCTGGCCATCATGCCGGTATTTTTCCTGTTTCCTGTTTCCTGGATGTTTACCGGCCAAGGATTGATGATCTGCATTCACCTCGGGCTTATTACCGCAGCGGCCAGTTATACACTCTATCTCTCGGGCCTGAAATACATACCCGTATCCGCCGCCACCACCATCAATCTTTCCGAATCATTATTGGCCGCCTGCTGGGGTGTATTCCTGCTCGGGGAGCAGGTGCTGTGGCTGCAGATAACCGGCATGGCCCTTATTTTCGGCTCCACGGTTTTGCTTACCCTCAAAACCCGTCAGGACGGCGCAGCGCCTGAAAGGAGGGAGACAGGTTAACCTTTCACCCGCGATAAGGAGCAATTTTATGAAAAGAATGACCGCGATACTGTCCATTCTGGCCCTGTGCGTTTTGTTCGGCAGTACGGCCCTGGCGCAGGAAACATACGACCTTAAACTTCAGACTTATTATTCGGCCAACAACATCAGCCATCTGACCGGTTTTGCCCAGGAAGTGGAAGAGCTGAGCCAGGGCAGAATCAAGATCCATGTTTTTTCCGGCGGGGAGCTGGTGTCCACGCCCAATATTCTCAAGTCCATACGCTCTGGAATGATCGATATGGGCGTAACCACGGGCTATCAGTTTACGGAAGTGAAAATGGGCGACATCGAAGCGGGTCTGCCCATGGCCTGGCTGACTCCGCAAGAAGCGGAGTGGATATTTGACGAGGGCGGCCTGCTGGAACTGATCGCCGCAGAATACGCACAGCACGGCGTGAAATATCTGAATATTCTTTGGAACGCTCAGTTCACCATTTTAAGCAAAACACCGATCAACAGTCTGAACGATTTGCGGGGCATGAAAATCAGAGCCATGGGCGGCAACGCCAAGATGATGCAAGAGCTGGGCGTAAGCCCCGTGGCCATGCCCCCGGAAGATATCTACCTGGGACTGTCCACGGGCATGATCGACGCCTGTTTGTATGGCGCGCCGTTTGAATACGAGATGAACAAGTGGTTTGAGGTCGCCCCGTATATCCTCATGACTCCGGTGCTGGATCCGGTCAATGACGGCATTTACATCAGCCAGAAAGTCTGGGACAGCATGCCCGAAGACTTGCAAACCATCCTGCAGGAAGCCACGCAAAGATTGCGCTGGTCCTATTATAACTACGGCAAAAGCAAAGACGTGGGCGTTCTGGAAACCATTTTTAAAGGCAAAGTGACGACCCTGTCTGAAGAGGACGTGGCGGAAATGACCCGGGCGGCTGTGGCCGTATGGGAGACCGAAATCGCCAAGGGCGCGAATAACGCCAGGGCGGTGGAAATAATCAAGGAATCGGCCCGGCGCAGCGGTCGTATTCAATAATCCCCCCTACCGGTAACCGGATGGGCTGGGGTTCCTCAACACAGTCCCCGGTTTCCAGGTCTGTCTGCGGGTCGCCCCATTTTTGGGCGACCCGCTCTTTTATATATTAAAACCGGCCAGGCGGTTGTTTCCAGAGCATTTTAACATTGAACTTATGCGCAGGCCGTCGGAAAGAGAGCCGGGCAAAAAAAGACAGTCTTGCGCCTATGCTTTCAGGCAGGATTGGGCTATATGCTTAGCAGCTGGTTCAGAATCAGAGTGTTGCTTGAGATGGCTTTTTACACTGCCTAAAATCAGGCGCGGCGGCTAGCCGCTGGAGCGAGTCGAAAACCGCGTTTTTCGGCAAAACGCCATCTGGTAATCAATTTGAAAGTTGATTATGCGAAACTGCCAGACAAGCAAGAGCACGGTCAGAAGTGAGCAAATGGATGGAACATGAACAGGCGGTTGCGTAAATTGTTTTTGGGAATATTGATGGTTCTGGTCTGTCTGGTTGTTGGCGGATTTGTTTATCTGCAACAGGCCAAGTTCGGCAAACTGCCGCAGGGAGCGGAGCTGGCCAATCTGGAGCAGTCGCCCAATTATGTGGACGGCGAATTTCGGAATCTGGAGCCCATCCCGGAAATTGTCCGGGATAACGGATTTGCCGGGGCCTTGCTGAAATATCTGTTTTCGCCCGGCGAGCGGCGGATTCCGTCTGTGCCCCTGCCTGCGGTGAAGACCGATTTGCTGGCTCTGGACATCAGCCATGATCTGATTGTCTGGCTGGGGCATTCTTCCTATTATTTGCAACTGAACGGTCGGCGCATTCTGGTTGATCCGGTGTTCAGCGACTATGCCGCGCCCATCTCCCTGGCCAACCGGGCCTTCCCCGGCACCAGCCTGTACACGGCTGAAGATATGCCGGACATCGATTACCTGCTGATTACCCACGACCACTGGGATCATCTGGATTACCCTTCGGTGACCGCCTTGCGGCCCAAGGTCGCCCGGGTGGTTTGCCCGCTGGGAGTTGACGTGGTCCTGGAATACTGGGGCTACGCGCCGGAACAAATTCAGGCCGGCGATTGGTATTCGGCCTGGGAGGCGGAGGACGGTTTGAGCATCCATATCCTCCCGGCTAGGCATTTTTCCGGGCGTCTGCTGACCAGAAACAAAACCCTGTGGGCGGCTTTCGCCCTGGAAACGCCTGAGCGCCGCATTTTTATCAGCGGCGACAGCGGCTATGGCGCGCACTTTGCGGAAATCGGGCAACGCTTCGGCGGTTTTGACCTGGCGATTCTGGATAACGGGCAGTACAACGAAGACTGGCGCTACGTGCACATGATGCCCGAAGATGCGGCCCAGGCCGCCGAAGACCTGCGGGCCGACGCGCTGTTGCCCGCTCATGTGGGCCGGTTTTCCATTGCCTACCATAGTTGGGATGACCCGTTTATTCGTCTGGGCAAGGCCTCGTCGGGCCGCGCCTATCACTTGCTGACGCCCCTGCTCGGCGAGCCGGTGAATCTGGCTGAGCGGGAGCAAGAGTTTTCGCATTGGTGGGAAGGGCTGGAATAAGCCGCTGGTGGCGCCAGCTTCACTTTGCGCCGCCAGAGACTTTCCGCCATAAAAGTTGCAGGGCTTTAAAAGTCACCCTGAAAATAGTCGGCTAATTTCGCTCTATAATTTCGGCGCGGTCTGTGCTATTGCCGCTGGGGTCGGGAGGCGTGTTAATGCGATTCCGAGCTTGGAGGTAGTGTGGACAGGCAAACCAAAGTATCTTTCAAACTTAGCCGGAGCGAGTTGGCCCTGGTTGGCGTGACCATGCTTTGGGGCACGACTTTTCTGATTACCCGGCAGGGGCTGACCGTTTCGGGGCCGTTGTTCTTTGTGGGGCTGCGCTTCAGCACTGCCGCGCTGCTCATGATTCTTGTCTCCCTACCCGTTCTCAAAGGCCTGACTTTGCGCGAACTGATCGCCGGTTTATTCATCGGCGTCAGCCTCTTTGCCGGATTTGCCCTGCAAACTTACGGCCTGGTAACCATCACGGCCAGCAAGTCAGCTTTTTATGTGCCTGCCGTGCCCTTGCTGCAATGGCTGGTCATGCGCAAAAGACCGCAGCTCATGGCCTGGCTGGGCATTGGTTTCGCCTTTGCCGGCCTGATATTGCTGGCCGGTCCCGAAGGCACGTCCCTGGGCTTCGGTCGTGGCGAACTGTTTACTTTTCTGGCGGCCCTGGCTTTTGCCTCGGAGATCCTGTGCATCGGCATATTCGCAGGCAGCGTCAGCGTGCGGCGGGTGACCATTATCCAGGTGGTGGTTACGGCCCTGCTGTCTTTTGCGCTCATGCCCGTAACCGGGGAAGAGGCGCCGTCGTTTTCCTGGCTGCTGCTGGTTTGCGCCTGTGGTTTGGGTCTGGCCAGCGCGCTGATTCAATCGCTGATGAACTGGGCGCAGCAGACCGTCTCGCCGACCAGGGCCACGGTTATTTACGCGGGAGAGCCGGTCTGGGCCGGGGTGTTCGGGCGCATGGCCGGAGAAGTGTTGTCCGCCGGGGCCTGGCTGGGCGGAGCGCTGATTGTTGTCGGCGTGCTGGTCAGTGAGCTGCGCCTGGGCAACCGTAAACGTGCTCGACGCTAGAGCATTTTGGCGTAATATATAATTTCAAAGTTAAAATGCTCTGGGGCATTTTAACGCTTAAGCATTTGGCGTTGGCCTGCAACAAAATGCAGTGGCCAAGCAACAGGGGTTAAGGAGGGGTGGGAGTTTCAGGGCGGGGCACCTCAAGGGCCATTGGTCCCTGTGGTTCCCCGCCCTCAATGATCATCAGTGTACTTCCAGGGCGGATTCCATGTTCTGGCGGGTACGGTCCAGGGAGGCGTCCAACTCGGCCAAAAGGTCGTTGACGGCTTCCAGGTCGCTGGCTTGGGCGGCGCGCTCAACGCAACGGGCGATGCGGTCCAGATTGTCCAGATTGTGATTGGCAGCGGTGTCGGCCAGGCGCGAGCAGGCTTTGGACACTGCCAGGGCGTTTTCTTCGGCCAGAGCCTGCTTGGCCTCAGCCATGGCAGATTCCAGATTTTCCAAAACCACCGGGATGCGGTCCAATTGTTCGGGGGTCGGCGTGTTCAGACTCGCCGCATCCAGCGGCAGGGGGCTGCCGAAGGCATTGGGTGTTGCGCGTTGTTGCCGGTCGGTAACGACACCGGCCACTTTTCCAGCTGCGCCAAGAATACCGCTGAGCCAGCCGGGTTTTTCGTTGTGCGCCATGGTATTGTCCGCAGGTTCATCAGGTTCATCAAGCGCGCGCGGGGGTTCTGGGGCAGGGTCATTGGGTATGGTGAATTCGCTATCCGTGCGGACGCTTTTTTTCCTGGATTTTGTTCCGCGCGGCAACGGGGTGACCCACTTGATATCTTCCGGGTCAATATGATTGTCGTGCTCCCCTTCAGAAGAGGCAGGGGCGGGCGGCGTCGCGCTCCTTTCCGCCTTTGGCTCTTCCTGGCCGCCCAAAGCTGCGGAATCCAGGTGCAACATGTCCAGGCTGCCCATGATGTTGCCCCCGGCATCCTCAGCAGGATGCGGCTGGTCTGAGTGCCCCTGGCCGGATTGTTCCTGAGCCGGCGGGCGTTGTTCGGCGCTTTGCGTTTCTTCCACCGTGAATTCCAGATGGCTGACGTAATCTTCTGGCGAGCCTTTGACCGGCTCGCGGAGCGTGGTTGCGCCGTCTTCAGGTTCGTCATCCCGGTCGCTATCCGAATATTGGGAAGTTTCCAATT
>CAZNBK010000002.1:18299-26333 GCA_964571105.1 uncultured Desulfovibrionaceae bacterium | reverse complement strand
TATTTGAGTTTTGCAACATTTCAAAGTTGAACTTCTCTAATGCGCTATTTATCCGCCGCGCAAACATTCTTTATTATTCCCACCAGCTCTTTGGCCGCCGGGGAAAGCTGCCGCGATTTTCCCCGGACCAGATAAAACTTGCGTTCAGACCCCATAAAGGGCAGCGGGATAAGCCGCATGGAGCTTAAAAGCCAAGGCGCGCGCGCCACCAGGCTGCTGATGATTACAGCGCCCATGCCGCTTCTGGCCAGAGCCAGAGTCGGCAGCAGCCCTTCTGCCTCGGCCACAACGGTTAACTGTGCGGCCAGGTCGGTGCGTTTGCTGAAGGCTTTTAAAAAAAATGCCTTGGTCCCTGAACCGTCATCCCGCATGATCAGCGGCCAGCTAACCAGGTCTTCAAGTTTTTCCGGGAGACGCCCCACGCTTTCGACCAATTCTGCAGTGGCCAGCAGGCAGAGCTGATCAGTGGCAATGGCTGTGGAACTCAATTCCGGTACGGCATGGCGCTCGCCAACCACTCCCAGGTCGAACTCGCCGTCGCTGATCCTGCGGAGAATACTTTGCGACTTTCCGGTTTTAAGCTTTATGTCCACATTGGGATAACGGGCGTTAAAAGCGGCCAGCACCTCCGGCATAAAGACCAGGGCGGGCATGCTTGACGCGCCGATGGTCAAGGCCTCTTTGGGCCCGCCGCTCTGGCTGCCCAAAGCCCAGGCCGCCTCGGCAAGCGTATCCAGCACAGACCGGGCGTAAGACTCCAGCACATAGGCCTGCGGCAAGGCCTTTACTGAGCGGGGGGTGCGCTCAAACAGTTTCTGGCCCAAAGAATCTTCCAGCGCCTTCAGGCTCGCGCTGACCGAAGGTTGCGCCATGCCCAATGCCGCAGCGGTTTTGGACAAGCTCCGGGTCTCCAGAATTTTGAGGAAAATCTCCAATCGTCTACTGTCCATGGGCACCTCGTGGCCGGAAGTTTCAGCGTTTTGCTCGGCTTACCTTACTGTGAAGCCGGGCTGTAGATCAAGGGGGGGGCTTTGGGCAGAGCGGGAAAGAATGCTGGTTTTGAGCAAAACTTAAAGCATGGCGGCGCATAACCGGGGAACACTGCGGGGCAGAAGTTGCCTGAGCTTTAATTTTAAACTGCTTGGGCCGCCGAGAGGGGTCTCTCATGCGGCCCAAGCGGAGAAATGCAGCCAGGCTGACCTGGCCCGACGGCGAAAAAACGTTATGCCGCGGCCAGGTAAGCCTGTTATTTATACGTGAGAAACCGCCTCGTCTTGCCCGGGCAGAGCGCTTGCCTCTTCAGGCTTGGCAATGGGGTCGGCGACATCCTGCCCGGCATCGCCGTGACGGAGCTCATTGACCAGGGTTTGCAGTTCTTGCGACTGCTTGGCCAGTTCACTGACTGCTTGCGCGGAATATTGCATCGCAGTGGCGGTTTCGTCGGCCATGCGGTTGATCTCTTCCAGAGAGTGGGTAATTTCCTCGCTGGCTGCCGACTGCTCCTCGGACGCAGTGGCAATGCTGCTTACCTGCACAGCGGTTTCTGAAACTACACTCACGATACCGGCCAAGGCCTCTCCAGATTTTTTGACAAACTCGGTGGCTGTATCCAGGTTGTTTGCCGTGGCTTGCACAGCGCTGATGCTTTGCTGGGTGCCGCTTTGGATTCCGGCGATGGCGTCGCCCACTTCTTTGGTTGCGGTCATGGTTTTTTCGGCGAGTTTGCGCACCTCATCCGCAACCACTGCAAAGCCCCGACCGGCTTCCCCGGCCCGGGCGGCTTCAATGGCGGCGTTTAAGGCCAAGAGGTTGGTTTGGTCAGCTATGTCGGAAATGACCGTCATAATTGCCCCGATGGACTCGGCCTGGGTTCCCAGCACCTCCATGTTGGCGCGCAGTTTTTGGGTGTCATCCTGCACATGGCTGATGGAGTCAACCGACTGCTGGACGATTTCCTGCCCCTGCGCGGCCTGCTGCCTGGCGTTGTCCGATCCTTCCGCAGCCACGGACGCATTCCGGGCCACTTCCAGCACGGTGGAGTTCATTTCTTCCATGGCTGTGGCCGAGGAGGCCACGCGCTCCCTTTGCAAATCCGTGCCCTGACTGGATTGCTCAATCTGGGCGGAAAGCTCTTCTGTTGCGGCGGAGAGGCGGCTGACAACCATTTCCACATTCTCCGCCGCCGCAAGTATAGCTTGCTGGCCGGTTTCGGCGCGTTCTTTCGCCACATTGGCCTCTTGCATTGCTTCTTGCGCTTTTTGGCTTTGCTCTTCGGCTTCCCGGCTTTTTTGTTCCGCTTCGGCGATTCTGGTTCGCAGATTTTCGACCATCTGGTCGAGAGCCCCCGCCAAACTACCCAATTCATCGCGGCGGGCAAGAGCAAAGCTTTGATTTAAGTCGCCACCGGCCACCAGGACCGCTTTTCCGGCGATGTCCACCAGGGGGTTGGCGATGGCTTTTTTGATTAAAAAGCCCAGAATGCCGCCCACTAGCAGGGCAGCTACTAAAATTCCGAGGCTGATGATAAAGGCTTGTTCGGTTGCTGCGGTTATCTGGGCGCTACGCTGCGCGGCGGCTGTATCGATCAACCCGCATAGTTCGGTCATCAAATCGTCGGCAGCATTGGCAAACTGGCGGACTTCAATCAACCTGGCAACTGTTTGCTCAAGCGATCTTTGGCCCATATTGTCCATGATTTCTTTCTGCTGTGGCAGCAAGTCTTCAAAGGCCTGCTGAGCTTTCATAAAGAGTTCTTTTCCGGCCTCGGTCAGAAGTCTTTCTTCCACCTTACGCAGCTCTGCCCTGGCCACGTCCAGGTATTGATCGTATGCCTGGCGGTAGGCGTCGCGCCTGTCCGGCACGAGGGCCATGTTGCGCACAGCGCGCGACATGTTGATAAGCTGGATGTTTGCTTCTTTGGAAGCGCTAAGAGCCAGGAGATTCTGTTCATACATAATGTTGGATTGCCTATCTAATTCGCGCAACTCCATAATGCCGATCGCGGATACAGCCATTACGCATAACAGAAGAATGCCGGCCAACAGTACAATTTTGCTCCCTACGTTCATGTTATTAAGCAGCTTCATAGATCCCCCTACGCTTAGCTGAAATGTATACCCGTTGAGCTTTTGCAGCTAGCTCTTGCAACCGGGTCATGAAAAAGGTTTTGGTGTGTGATTTTAAGCATACGATTATTTTGAAAATTTTGTCAACGATTTTTGAAAGCGTGAGGTTGAAAATGATATATTCTTGCAGGTAAAAGTGACATATTTTTAGATAATTTTTGCTTAAGTCTTGCGCGATTTTCCATGCGATTGTTATAAAATTTCTATGAAATGCTTGCTTACAGATGAAACATTGCCTTTGGCTTGAAAAAATCATGAATGAGTTTTGTACCGATAATAGCAATAGAATGCTTTAGCGTTCGATACATCCCAAAGCAGTTGTGCATCCCGGTGTCTGCTCTTGGGTGTGCGGGAATTATTTGTGGAAATTATGGGCAGGGCAGGGTAGAAACTAGGTGGCCGGACGCCGGGCGCGATTTGCCCCGGCGCTGAGTCGGCCTTGCCCGGCGTAAGCGGCTTGCCGGATAGAGCGGGCCGCGCAAAATTAATGCACTTTTAAATTTAGAACTCAAAGAATTATGATTTTGAACTACAAGGTTGGTAGGCAGGATTTTCAGGATTTTGCCGTTTACTACGCATTGCACCGACCGGCGTACAAGTGGAGCATTGCCTGTCTGTGCCTGCTGGTGCCCGCGCTCATGCTGGCGCTTACGCCCATTGTCTTTTCCACGTTCGCGCATGTTACTTTGCTGCGTTGGCTGGTTATTTCCCTGGCGGCCAGCGCGTTTTGGATTTTGACCGTGCCCGCCCGCTACAGGGCCATGGTCCGGCGGCGAGTGGCCCGGCAGGATCAGGACAGCGGGCACCTGGTGGGCGAGTATTCCCTGGAGCTGAGAGATGACGGTTTATATCTGCGCAAAGATCATGAGCAGGATCTTATCGAGTATCCCGTAATCACTCAGCTGGTGGAGGATAACGGGCGGGTGTATGTTTTTTTGGGTGAATCCGGGGTGCTGATCATTCCCGAGGGCGCTTTTGTGGAAGACTCGCAGAAGCAGGCTTTCTTGCGCAGGTTGCGCGGGAAGTGCGGTTGAGGTTTTTCAGGAGGCGGCCATGCGTTTGCAATACACGGTCAGTGCGGACGATTATCTTGAATTTAACGTTTATCATGCCCGGCATGCGCCCAATTATACCCGGACCCTGCTCAGCCTGAGCTTGCTGGTGCCGGTGATAATTGTCTCCCTCACGGCCATGCTGATGACTTTTTTTACCATTCCCGTGTACCTTTGGGGCGTGGCCGCCGCAGGGGCGTGTATCTACTGGATTGCCACTGTTCAGCGCCGTTTCGACAACATCGTCAAACGCCACGTGCGTAAGCTGACCGGCAAGATCAACGAATTTGTGGGCGAGCACTGCCTGGAGTTGCACGAGGACGGGATGGTTTATGCAGGTAACGGCGAGCGCCGCGAAATAGACTATGCCCGGGTGGCCAAAGTTGTGCCCGATCGGGGGCGGCTGTATGTGTTTCTCGGTGCGCTCAGCGCCATCATCATTCCTGACTCCGCCTTTGCCGGACCGGAGCAGAGGAGAGTATTTTTGGATCTTCTGCGGGCCAGGTGTCCGCAGGCAGTGGCGACTGCCGAACAGTAGATTTTGCACATTGTTTTCCACAGTGGCGACGGTGTAAATATCCTGCAACTGCGCGCTATTCTGGGCTAATTTCACAAGACATCTTGACTTTCCACAGCCTGCGCTTATTTATTCTCCACAGGTCGTAAGGCCGGGCGGCAAGCTCTTTCCATTTGCCGTATTGTTTCATTGTTTCCTGCACAGTGGTGGACAGCACCTCGACAATGGCTATTCTATAGTTGATAGCCTATGGGCAGACTTGTCTGATTTGCCCCTCCGCCGCTTGCGCTGGAGGCGCGATTCACTCGGATTATCCAAGGAGATTTTTATGTTGAGACACATTGATCATAAAAAGATGGGACGTTCTTATCTGGGTTGGCTGGACAGCCATTTCCACTTTTCCTTTGCCGACTATTACAATCCGGAAAACATCAATTTCGGCGTGCTCAGGGTTATCAACGATGATCTGGTGCAGACCGGGACCGGCTTTGACCTGCACCCGCACCGCGATATGGAGATTCTTTCCTATGTGGTGGACGGGCAGTTGTCCCATGCCGACAACATGGGCAATGAGCAGACTCTGAGCCGCGGCCAGGTGCAATATATGAGCGCGGGCACCGGGGTGATCCACAGCGAGCACAACTGGGGAGACAAGCTGCTGCGCTTTCTCCAGATCTGGATATTCCCGGACAAAAAGGGCCTGCGCCCCAATTACGGAGATTGCCGCTTCAAGCTAGAAGAGCGCGACAACAAGTGGCTGCCCATTGCCAGCCATGTAGATAATCAGGAGTCCAGCGCGCCCATCCGCATTCACGCGGATATCAATGCTTACGCCACAATCCTTTCCGAGGGGCAGCAATTGGACTTTGCAGTCAGCCCCGGTCGCCAGGCTTATCTGGTTTTGATTGAAGGGGAGGCCGATATCAACAATATTGGGCTGGTCGCCCGCGACGGTCTGGAAATTGTTGAGGAAGACATCACCATTACCCCCAAGGGCAGCGCCCATGTGCTGGTCATAGAGATGGCCAAGCCTCAAGGGATTTAAGCTTTTTGGAGGCAGAACCTGGGGGGGCGCTCGTACAGCCCTCCGGGTTCCACCTCAACCCTGCCTGCTTCCCGGGCAGGGAAAATAAGGGCAGCCGGATTTCCGGCTGCCCTTTCTTGTGCAAAATGAACACTGCAAAGCCCGCAGCGCGCCTTTTTTGTTATTCGGGTAATAATTCCAGATCGTTGCCGCGCATGAGGTCTTTAAGTATGGGCATGTCCCGGACTTCATAGCGCTGTGTAAAAGCAGCGATAGTTTCGGGGCTGAACTTTTCCGGATCCAATTGCAGGTCTTCCACCGGCAAGGGGCGGTCATTGGCGATTTTGACGTCAATAACCACCGGACCGTCCAGGTTCCTGATTTCGTCAAAGATCCCGCGCAACTGGTCGCGGCTGGACACGGTATAGCCTTTGGCGCCCATGCCTATCGCCACCTTGGCAAAGTCCGTCGGGGTCAGGTCCACACCGAAGTTGCGCTTGTTGGTGTCTTCCTGTTCCGCTTCAATGAAGCCCAGCGAATCATTGGAAAAGATGATGTTAATGATGGAAAGCTTATAGCGTACCTGGGTGATGATGTCCTGCATGGCCATGGCAAACCCGCCGTCACCGCTCAGGGTAAAGACCTGGCGCTGCGGATAGCTCAGTTTGGCGGCAATGCCGCCGGGCACGCCGTAGCCCATGGTTGCGAACAGGCCGGAGGTGGTGAACCGTTGTTTGCCGCCGTTCATATCCAGAAGGCGTATGGCGTGAGTGGTCACGTTTCCCACATCGGCAACAAAAATGGCGTCATCCGTGGCAATGCGGTTGATCTCCTTGAAGACCGGCTCCACGCGCATGGGCATGCGCGGGTCGTCTTCAAAGCTGCGCAGCCAGCGGCACCAGTTCTGACGGTTTTTGCGGCAGGCTTCCATGAATTGCGTCGGCGGTTTTCTCGCGCCGCGTTGGACCAGCTGGCGCATGGTTTCTTTGGCATCGCCCATGATGGCCACGTCGACATGATGGCGGCGGCCGAATTTGGACGGATCGATGTCCACCTGGATAAACTTGGCCTGAGCCGGGAACAAGAAGCGGGCAAAGGGGAAATCACTGCCCACAAATACAATCAGGTCGGCTTCGGCCAGGGCTTCGTTGGCGGGCTTTGTGGCCACCCTGGCGGCCATGCCCATGAAATGCTCCACCCGGTCAGGGATGATGCCTTTGGCCAGCACGGAAAGCACAACGGGCATGGAGAAGTGTTCGGAGAAGGCGAGAATTTCTTCGCGCGCCCCGCGTCCGCCCTGGCCCACATAGAGAACCGGGCGCTTGGCCTTGCCGATAAGTTCCACGGCGGCGGACACATCGCGGGGGTCTGGCAGCGGCCTGGTATTGCGGCAGGCTTGCGCCGACGACACCCCTTCATCAACTATATCCACATAGCCGTAGTCCACAGGAATGGTGACCACAGCCACGCCCCGCTCCTTACAGGCTACGCGCACAGCTTCATCAATAATATGCGGCAAGCTCTGGGGAGTCATGACCGTGCGGTTGTAGACGCTTACGTCTGTAAACATGGGGTTTTCATTGATTTCCTGAAAGGAATTATAATTCATGGCTGTGGAGGCCACCTGCCCGATAATGGCCAACACGGGCACTTTGTCCAGTTGCGCGTCATACAATCCGTTAAAAAGGTGGGTCGCGCCGGGTCCGGCAGAACCGAAGCATACGCCTATGCGCCCGGTAAGCTTGGCGTCAACGGCTGCGGCTATGGCCCCGGTTTCCTCATGCCTTACCTGGATATATTGAATTTCATCCTGGGCCTCGAACAAAGCCTCCATGGTGGAGTTGATGGAGCCGCCGGGCAGGCCGTACAGATGGTTGACCCCCCAGCTTTTCAAGACACGGAGCATGGCTGTGCCGGATTTGATCATCTTGCTCATAATCATCCTCCTTCAGGCATTGGAACTGTCAACAGCATTCCCGGAAGGCTGTCCGCCTGCACCATTGCAGCGTCCAGCAAGCATTATAGCCAAGTGCATATAAGTTTATCAAAAAGTTTATTCTTGGCAACTGATATTTTTACGAAAGGGTCGACTTAATCAATACGCACAGGCAACCGGGCAATGGGGCGCAAAAGCAGCTCTGGTGCTAAATAAGAGTCTTTGACCTGCGCCACGCTTTCTGTTAGGCCCGGAGCATGCTGCAAAAGAAACCTTTATGGACACGTAACTTCATACTCATTTGCCTGGCGCACCTGGGCATGACCGTGGCCTTTTATTCAAATATGCCCATAATGCCTCTGTTTTTGAAAGAGCGGGCA
>CAZNBK010000002.1:0-18289 GCA_964571105.1 uncultured Desulfovibrionaceae bacterium | reverse complement strand
ATGGGCCTGGTGGTGGCTGCTTACACAGCCTCGGCCATACTCACCCGACCGATTATCGGTTATGTTGTGGACCGGCTGGGACGCAAGGCAGTGTACATACCTTCGTATTTTCTGTTCGGCGTGTTGTTTTTCTTTTATCCGTTTGCGGGGGCCATTGTTGCCCTGGCTGCGCTGCGCCTGACCCACGGCGTGCTGTGGGGCTCTATGATGGGTGCGGCCAACACCCTGGCCGTGGACCTCATTCCGGCACAACGCCGGGGCGAAGGCATCGGCATGTTCGGTCTGACCATGAACCTGGGTATGGCCCTGGGCCCGGCCATCGGGGTGGTCATTGCCGAAAGCCACGGCTATGACGGATTGTTTTTCGCCAGCGGGGCAATGGTCATGGGCGGGTTTATTTTGGCTCTGCTGGTAAAGGCCCCGCCCGTGCCCCTGGAAAAGCAGCCATTTGCGTTCAGGAATTTATTGGAAAAAACCAGTCTGCCCGTAAGCCTGGTTACCGTGGTCATGTGTATACCCTTTGGGGTGATGACCAATTATATGGTTATGTACGCTACAGATGAACTCAATGTTTCCGCCGGTCCATTCTTTTTGCTCCTGGCCGTGGGCATGGGCATTTCCCGGATAATGGCCGGAAAGACTTTTGACCGCCAGGGACCGGCTGTGGCCATGATTCGCGGCTTTGTTGTCCTGATCATCGCCATTCTGCTGATGCTGTTTACCAGGCACGGGCTGTTCTTTTATGCTTCCGCGTTTCTACTGGGCCTGGGTTACGGCATTACCTCACCGGTCTGTCAGGCCATGGTCAACATTCTGGCCCCGGCTGAACGGCGCGGCGCGGCCAATGCCACCTTCATGACCGCCTTTGATCTGGGCATCTGCATCGGGCTGGTGCTCATCGGCTATGTGCAGGAGCACTGGGGTTGGGGCGTGTCCCATGTTATCGAGCTTGGCTGTTTTGTGCTGGCGGCGCTTTTATTCTGGAAACACTGCCTGCCGCATTATTACCGGGTCCGGGCGGAAGCGCTTCCCGAGCAGGAAGGATAGCTTAAGTTTGTTTTTCTATTTATAGCCTTAACGCTTGCACAGGTTCTTGCGGACTTGGCGGCGTTGGGTAAAAGCGCACTAAAAAACCCTGCCGGTCGCTTGGACGGGCAGGGTTTTTCCTTTCAATAATATCAGGTTGAAACTATTCAGCCTGGGCTTCTTCCGCAGCCGGTTCTTCAACCGCAGGCGCGGCTTCCTCGGCAGCTGCCGCAGTAGCGGCGGCGGCCAGGGCGGCGGCTTCTTCTTCCTCGGCGCTGCGTTCGGCAACAACCTGCACGGGCAGGTCCACAACCACGTCAGCATGCAGGCGCACGCGCACGGGGTGTGTGCCCAGGGTGCGGATGGGGCCGTCCAGCAGAATGCGGCGGCGGTCCACTTCCAGGCCCAGGGCTTCCAGGGCGTCGCCGATGGCTTGCGCGGTGACCGAGCCGTACAGTTTGTCGTTTTCACCTACGCGCATGCGAATAACCACTTGGGCAGCCGCAATGCGTTCACCCAGGGAGGCCGCAGTCTGGCGAATTTCAGACATACGCGCTTCCAGTTTTTTGCGTTCGGTTTCAAACACCTTCAGGTTGCCGGGGGTAGCCGGCATGGCCAAACCTTTGGGCAGGAGAAAATTGCGTCCGTATCCGGCGCGCACATCCACCACATCCCCAAGGTAGCCCAATTTTTCCACGTCAGCTCTAAGTATAATTTTCATGCCAGTCTCCTTTTATTTGTTCCGGTCTTAGAGCACGCTCTTTTTTCTGACCAGGCTGGAGTGATTGGCAGTGTAGAACATCAGGGCCATCTGGCGGGCGCGTTTGATTTCACGGGTGAGCCTGCGCTGATGGAACGCACAGTTGCCGGTAATGCGGCGGGCAATGATTTTGCCGCGCTCAGTGATGAAATCATTGAGGATGTCCACATTCTTGTAGTTCAGGGGCAAATCCTTGTCCGCACAAAAGCGGCAGAATTTACGGCGCGGGGGGAATTTTTTCTTAAATGTCATTTTAGGCAGCCTCCTCCGCGTTTTCATCCAGCTTTACGGTGAGGAACTTAAAAATGTCTTCAGCAAAGCGGATATGTCGTTCCAGTTCAGCCACGCACGGCGCCGGGGCCGAGTATTCCAGGCGGACATAATAGCCGCGCATCTGTTTGCGCACCGGATAGGCCAGGTCGCGCATTCCCCAGTGGTCAGCCACATCAAGCTTGCCGCCTTCGCGTTCAATTACCTCGGTAAGGGAAGTAATCACGGCTTCGCGGCCTTCAGTGGCCAATTCCGGGGAGATGAGAATCAGAGTCTCAAACTTTCTCATGAAAATCTCCTTATGGTCCAATGGCCTGTTCACTATGAACAAGCAAGGTTGAGCCCGCTTTAATAAAAGCATTTCAAAGCACTGTCAAGGAAAAATGCTGGAAAATACGCGCTCAAAACCAGGCGGCTGTGAAGATGGCGGCAAAAAAAACTGAAGCCCACGGCAAAGAATCTCCGCCGTGGGCTGGCCTGCTTCTTCTGTTGTCGGGGCTGTCTGACCTATGCCCAGTCCATGCCGGTGAATTCCCTGGCGTTGAGGTCGCCCATCAGGCAGAAGACTTCATGGGGGATGGTGTCCCGCCAGTTGGCAATTTCCCAGTCGGTGATGGCATTGGGGTCGGCGCCGCCCAAGAGATGCACCGTGTCTCCGGCTTTGGCTTCCGGCACAGCGCTTAAGTCCACCGCCGTAAGCTGCATGCAAACGCGCCCCACAATGGGCACGCGGCGACCGTGGATAAGCATCTGCCCCCGGTTGGTCAGGCTGCGGCCATAGCCGTCGGCATAGCCGCAAACCGCAATGCCCACCGTCATATCCTTGGGCGCGGTAAAGGTGCGGCCATAGCTGATGCTTTGCCCGGACTTGAGCGGATGTACCTGAACCAGAGTGGTGCTCACTTCCATGACCAGCTTGAGGGTTTTGCCCAAATCTTCCTGGGGTGTTTTAAAAAACGGATTGTTGCCGTACAGGGAGATGCCGGGGCGAACAAGATCCAGGCGGCTCTTGGCAAAGGCCATGGTCCCGGCGGAGTTGTTCAGCGATGCCTTGGCCTGTGGGTAAACCGACTTAACCTGTGCGGCAATGTCCAGAAATGTTTCTACCTGGCTGTTGGTAAAAGCCTGCTGGTCCGGTTGCGGCTCGTCGGCCACGGCCAGGTGCGACATGACCAGGTCCGGTTCAATATTCGGCATGCTGCGAAGCATTTCCATGAGCCCGGCCAGGTCGTCCTTGCCAAAACCCAGTCTGGCCATGCCGGTGTCGAATTTGAGGGCCACCTTGGCCTTTTTTCCCGGCCCGGCCTGGGCGGCCAGCATCTTTAACTGTTCAGGGGTGGCGGTCAGGCTGGTGATATCGTGCTCAACGGCCTGGGCGGCTTCCGCGCTGTTCAGCGGGCCGAGCATGGATAAAATAGGCACATTGACGCCGTTCTTTCTGGCAAAAACAGCTTCCGGCACAATGCCCACGCCGATGTAAGGCGCACCGGCCTTGAGCAAGGCCCAGGCGCAGGGTAACAGACCGTGCCCGTAAGCATCGGCCTTTAATATGCCCATGGCGGGCGTGCCGCAAAGGCGACGCATTTCTTTGTAATTGTGGACCAGGTGATCTAAGTGGATGACAACCTTGATGGAGCTGTGGATGGAGGGGTCTGTGTTCATGGCTTTATGGTGGGGTTTAGGTTAAACATCTTTTCCTTGGCGGCAAGATGTGCTACACATGCGCTCGCCCATAGCGAGCCTGAAAAGCCGATCTTGTAAAAATACGCTTGAGGTCTAGGCGCATCGCGTTTATACCTAGCAGGTGGCAACACAATAGTCAACCCGGAGCTCGGATTTTGCTTAAGGATATCTCAGCGCGGCAACGCCTCGGCATCAGCAGCAGCACAGCGGTTGGGCGCGTGTTTCTGGCTTTGATTTGCCTGTTGGCCTGCTTGCCGTCCGGGCTTGCCGAGGCGCAGTCGACCGGCGCTTTGGAGCCGGGCAGCGGCGAGCTGCGCTATGATTTGCCGGGTAAAACCACACAGACGGAACTCAAGCCTGCTCCGGTATCTATGCCTGAGCCCGCCCCCGGGCCTGTGCCCCGGGAAACAGCCGCGCCTGCCCCCGTACCCGCCCCCCGCGAATTTGCGGATATTCCGGACATGGACTGGTCTCATTTATATTTTGAGCCGACCGACTGGGTCGAGCCGCAACAGACGCCGCAGCAGATATCAGGCCAGACCACTGGCCAGGCCACCGACCGGACTGACCCGGAAACCGCGCCCGAGCAAGCCGTGATCCGGTCAAAGGAGTATTCGCCGCTAACCAAGCCAAGGCAAACAGTTACGGAAGCGGTTTTGTCCGCGCCGGAACAAGAGCTTCCGGCGGAGCTGAAAGCCGCTGTGCCGGAAACTTTGCCAACGGAGCCGGAAGTGGCGGCCGCCCCGCAAGGCAGGCCCGCACCGGAGCAATCCTTACCCGAACAAAATTTACAGGAACACGCCCCGGTAGCGGCGACCGCCCCGATGGTGGCCGAGATGCCCGAACCGGCCCCGCAAATTGCCGAGGGCCAGGAGCCGGTGAGCGCACCCGCGCCGGAAAAAGCGTCTCCGGCTCCCGAGCCGGACCTGCGCACAGTGGCCGCTGACTTGCCGGAAACTCAGGAACCGCCGGTTGTTTTGCCGAACCTGCCCGAATGGCAGCCCGAAGACATCGGTTATGGGGAGGTTAAGCCCGTTGCGGGCCTGGAAACCACGCAGCCGCCGCGCACGGGCAACAGCACGATAACTGCCAGAGAGCGGACTCCGGAAGAGCGGGATGTGTACGTCGCTTTGCAGCGGGATGAGCGCGTGCCGCAAAATCTCAGCCCCAATGCCTGGGTGGCTGCGGAGCATGTGCCCCAGTCTGCGGCTGCAGAAGAACTGCCCTGGGAGCTCACGGCGGATAAGGTCACCGCGTATAGCCAGAACAATGTTATTGAAGCTGAAGGCAATGTTTTGCTGCAACGCGGGCGTGAATATCTGAAAGCGGATTTTGTCCGTTATTTTGACGATACAGGCTGGGCCTACCTGAACGGCAATGTGGACATTTTTTTCGGCACGGACAACCTCAAGGGCGAACAGGCCGAGTTCGACGTGCCCAACAAAATCGGCTGGATCAAAAACGGACAGGTCTTCATGGGCGGCCCCCACGTTTACCTGGACGGAGAGCGCATTAATAAGAACTGGGGGGATACCTATACTTTCCGCAATGCCAAGATAACCACCTGCGACGGGGATGTGCCGGCCTGGTCGTTATTCGCCGAAGACGCCGTGGTGGAGCTTGAGGGATACGCCAGGCTGTGGGGCAGCAGCCTGTCCATCAAGGACCAGCCGGTGGTCTATTTTCCGTACATGGTCATGCCGGCCAAGGCTGATCGCCAGAGCGGCTTTTTGATGCCGACGTTCGGACATTCCGACCGCAAGGGGTATTATTGGAACCAGCCGTATTTCTGGGCCATAGACGAGAGCCGGGACCTGACCCTCAATGCGCATATTATGACCGAGCGGGGCGTGATGTTCGGCGCCGAGTACCGGTCCAAGAGCGAGTGGGATGAAAACTTGTGGGTGCGCATGGATTATCTGCACGACTCGGAAACCTGGGACTCGCCCGGCGATAACTATTTTAACAATATGCTGCGCACCAACTCCGACCGTTTTTGGCTGCGGGGCATGTATGACGGCACGCCGTTTGACGATCCAGCCTGGAAGGTCAAGGGCAACATCGATTACCTTTCCGATACCTTCTTAATGCGCGAATTTCGCGGCGAACCCATGATGTTCAGCTACAGCCGCGATACTTTGGAAAATCTTTTCGGGCGCACTCTGAACGCCTGGTCCAGCAACCGGGTGTCCGAAGGCGTGCTCTACCGCGATTGGGACAGATTTACCGTTGCAGCCGGGATGCGCTATGAGCAAAACCCCAATTTGGGCAACGGCAACGCGTCGCGCTCGTCAGACCCGCTTGCTCAGAAGCTGCCGGAAATTAACGCCTATCTGCATAAAGGACGGATCTGGGAAGATTTCCCCCTGGAGGTGGAAGGGGAGGGGCAGGTGGTCTATTTCTTCCGCCGCGAAGGGGCCAAAGGGATGCGCTACGATATAAATCCCAAATTCAGCTTGCCGTTGCGCAACGATTATGGGGCGATTATTCCGCAGTTCACCACCCGGGGCAGTCTCTATCAATCCACCAACAATAACACCCTGCTTAAAGAGGGTGACAGCACCGACAACTCGCGGCTCATGCCCGAGTTTTCCCTGACCGGCTTCACCGAACTGGCCAGAAACTATACCTTTGACAGCAATCAGTTGGCTTTGGCCGAGGAAAATGTGGGACAGCGGCGCTGGACCGGCATGCGCCACACCATTCAGCCCAAAGCCGAATATCTCAAGCGCTGGGATAGAAACCAGGACGCATTGCCTTATTTTGATTCCATTGACCGGCTGCCGCCGCGCGACCAACTTACCGTATCCTTGATAAATTTATTCACCGTGCGGCGGGAGCGGGTGGCCCTGAATAGCGACCAGAATCCTGTGTACCAGGATGATTACCTTGATTTGGTGCGGTTCAAGCTTGAAGGCGGCTATGATTTTGATGAAGAGCGCCGTTCCTGGAAGCGGGACGAGTATCAGGTGCGCCCCTGGATGGACATCCTCGCGGATATTACCGTTACACCGGGCGACTGGTTCAGCATTGAGAGCCGGACCTGGTGGTCGCCGTATAGTGGAGATTTTACCCGAATGAGCAATGGCTTCCGGGTTTGGGAGCCGTCCATCGGCAGCGTCCGCATCCATATAGACTCCCGGCGCAAGCCTGACGAGTATAAGGTCTGGAGTCAGAACATCCTTTATCGGGACCTTTCGCTCCTGCACAGGGGCGTGATTACTGAAAACGATCTGAATATAAACAGATACAGTCGGCCAGTGGACCTGCTGTATACGGAAATTCAGCTGGATTACCTGGATCCGTTTATTTTCAGGTTCGAGCAATGGTATGATCTGCGTAACGGTGCACAGCAGGAGCTGGAATTTAGTATGACTTACGTGCATCAGTGCTACATGGTGGAAGCCCATATAACCAAAGACCAGCACGATACCGGAATCGGCTTGTCGGTATCCTTGCCGGGCTTCTGGAATTAAGGCATGCATATTTTTTACGGATGCGGGGGCGGTCCGTTTTAGAGCATTTTAGTTGCAGGGCATTTTGACATTGAAATATAGATCAAGGCAAAGTGCTCCGGCGTTGCGCAGCTTTGCAATGCCCGCGAGATTGAAGCAGGCGGGGTTTACTCCGACCGCAACGACAATCAGCGTAAAATGCTTCAGGGTGGCTGTGGCCCGGCCTGGCCGGAATGGAAAATAACTTTATTAACCCTTGGCGGTGATTATGCGAATTAAGAAATTAATCCTGTGTGTGCTTATGCTTGGCCTGTTTTCGGCCACGGCTCTGGCCGACGATATTGAACTGGCCAGAAAATCGACCATTAACTCCATTATCCAGCGCGGTGAATTGCGGGTAGGTTTTGACGCCGGTTATATGCCTTTTGAAATGACCGACAAAAACGGGCAGTATATCGGTTTTGACATCGATATCGCCAAGGAAATGGCCAAGGCCATGGGCGTGAAGTTTGTGCCCGTTAATACGGATTTCGACGGCCTTATCCCGGCCATGATGACCGACAAGTTCGACGTGATCATCAGCGGCATGACCATAACTCAGGACCGCAACCTGAAAATCGGCTTTTCCGATCCTTACATCGTGGTCGGGCAAACCATGCTCGTGCACAGCAAGCACGAGGGCAAGATCACTTCTTATGAGCAGTTGAACAGCCCCGAATACACGATTATCGCCCGGCAGGGCACCACCAGCGAATTTGTGGCCCGCCGCGTGTTTACCAAGGCTGAAATCAAAACCTTTGAAAAAGAAGCCGACGGCGCGCTGGAAGTGGTTAACGACCGCGGCGACGCCTGGATTTATGATATGCCTTTCAACGTGGTTTTCTATGCCGAACAGGGCAAAGACAAGGTTTTCCACCTGGACGAGCCGTTCACTTATGAACCCCTGGGCATCGGCATCCGGCAGGGCGACCCCGACTTCCTTAATTTTATCAACAATTTCCTGATTCAGATCAAAAATGACGGTCGCTACGAGCGTATTTATGACAAGTGGATTAAATCCACGGAATGGTTCACGCAAACGCAGCAATAAAATGTAACGGGCGCGCGGGGCAACAGCACCGCGCGCCTCAGCCGCGCCAGGATTTTGCCCGCGCGGCTTTTTTTCTTGCGCGGGGGCATGACAGAGGTTAAATTATATTTGTGGATTGTTTTATTAGCATGGCTTTCCGGGCGTACAGATCCGGCGAGCGTCAGTCGGGGTGGGCTGAACGTGCAAAAGCGCAGAGGTTAACTACTGATGGAGCCATACCGAGGTTTGGATAAACCCAAAGGTCCCGGCTATTTCATTTTTTGGAAATGCTTCTTCTTTGTCATGGTGGCCGGTTTTCTCGGCCTTGTCTGGTACGCGGCCTCCCAGGTTGAGTATGTCTGGCATTGGAATCGTGTGCCCACGTATTTTTGGGTTGTTGAGGACAAGGATATCCGCGCTGACCTTGAAGGAGATATTCTTGAAATTGCCGAATCAGACGCCGGTAACAGCGTTTTGACGATCCGCTCGCCGGAGGGGATTGAGGAAAGCCATTTATTTCAATCCGGCGACACCATCCTGGTTTACCAGGGTGACTATGTCTACCGGGGCGATGTCCTTGGCCGCTCCGAATACAGCCACCCGGGCATTTTTATCACCGCGTTGTGGGTAACGCTCAAGGTTTCCGTGCTGGCTATTTTGGTGGGGGTGGTCATCGGCCTGCTCTCCGGGCTGGCCCGGATTTCCGAAAACCCTGCCCTGCGCTGGCTGTCGGTGGCCTACATTGAGCTCATACGCGGCTCGCCTCTTCTGGTTCAGATTTATCTCTGGTATTTCGTGCTGGGCAAAATGCTCAATGATTTGCTCGCTCTTGTGGGCATAGGCCAGCTTTCGGAAATGACTTTCGGCGTGCTGGCTCTGGCTATTTTTGCCGGCGCTTATGTAGCGGAAATTGTCCGAGCCGGCATTCAGAGCATCCACCGCGGTCAGATGGAAGCGGCCCGTTCCCTGGGCATGACTTACAGCCAGGCCATGCGCAAGGTTATTCTGCCCCAAGCTTTCCGCCGTATTCTGCCGCCGCTGGCCGGGCAATTCATCAGTTTGATCAAAGACTCCTCGCTGCTTGGGGTGATTTCCGTGCGCGAGCTGACCAAGGCAACCCGCGAAATTGTGACTTCGTCGTTGCAGCCTTTTGAAATGTGGATTACCTGCGCAGCGCTCTATCTGGTCCTGACTTTCGGTCTGTCCATGGTGGTCAAGTATCTGGAAAGGAGGGCGGAACGATGATCAAGGCGGTCAAGGTCAATAAGTTTTTTTATACCAATGTGGTTTTACACGCCCTGAAAGACGTGTCTTTGGAAATTGCCCCCGGTGAAGTGGTGGTTATTATCGGTCCCTCGGGGTCAGGCAAAAGCACGTTTTTGCGTTGCCTAAACCGGCTGGAGTACGCAGACAGCGGGGAAATATATATTGACGGGGAGAACATTCTCGATCCCGGCTGTGAGATAAACCATATCCGCGCGGAAGTGGGCATGGTTTTCCAGTCGTTCAACTTGTTTCCACACCTGACCGTGCTCGATAACGTCACCTTGGCCCAGCGCACGGTGCGCGGTCGAAAAAAGGCCGAAGCCAAGGCCAGGGCCATGGAGTTGCTGGAAAAAGTGGACATTGCGGACAAGTATGACGCTTTTCCCGACGAGCTTTCCGGCGGCCAGCAGCAGCGGGTGGCCATTGCCCGTTCTTTGGCCATGGACCCGCTGATTATGCTGTTTGACGAGCCGACCTCGGCGCTCGACCCGGAAATGGTCGGTGAAGTGCTGGACGTCATGAAAGCCCTGGCCAAAGACGGCATGACCATGGCCGTGGTTTCCCACGAGATGGGTTTTGCCAGGGAAGTTGCCGACCGTGTTGTGTTCATGGACCAAGGCATGATCACGGAAGTGGGCACCCCGGACGAGGTTTATAACAATCCGCAAAGTGAGCGCACTCAGGCCTTCCTGCGCCAGATTCTGTAATTCTTGAAACCGTGCAGGGGGTCCTCCTGCACGGTTTTTCTCTTGCCCCATTGTTGTCTGACGAGCGTAATTACGCTCGATAAACTTAGGCGGAACTTGCTTCCGCCTGAGCCTTTATGAGTAAACTTTTTCAAATGTTAACCGCTCTCAACCGGATAGCAATACTCTTGCCACAGCCCTTTTCCAGTCATATTGAAACAGAAGAGCGCAAATCGCCAGCGCGGAGGAACGAAAGTTGCAACATTTCCGGGCAGGAAAAGATAGCCGCCCGGGGGCGGAAAGGGGTTAAGGTATGCGAATTTTTGGAGTTTTCGGCCTGGTTTGTCTGCTGATGCTGGCGCCCGGCTTTATTTCCGGTTGCCAGCCGAAACAGCAAGCGAGCAACGAACCGGCCATAGATTACCGGACCTGGGTTTATGTTGATGACCTTGTGGCGGACTGTCTTGCCCGCTGTGAGCGCGGCGGGGCTTACGGGCAGCTGACGCATAACGGCTGTGTGTATGCCTGCGAAGAGGTCGGCCAGACTTTCCGCCTGCGCGACCGCGTTTACCCAAACTGGCAGCGCTGTGAAGAAGCGGTCAGAGGCATTGAAGAAAATGCCTTTCTGCGTGATTATGACGAGATGTGCATGACCTATACGGATAATATCCATCGGCAACGCGGTTGCCTGGATGGGGTGCGCTTTTATTATGAACTGCTGAATCCGGCTGCGGTCTGTCGTCCGTATGCGACCATGGCCGCCCCCGGCTTGCAGGGCAGAAGCCTGAGCCAATAGATTTTCGGTATGCGCTTGAGCTTTTACCAGAACGGCAACGCGGCAACGGCCTCCTGCATGGCCTGCTGGAATATGGTCCGCCCGGCCCATTTTATTTTTGTCATGCCTCCGGCTGTGTGCGGCGTGCTGCTGTCCGCCAGGGGCTGGCCGGGCTGGCGGGTAATGTTGTTCATGAGCCTGGCCATGCTGGGCATGTGGTGCGCGGCCATGACCTATAACCGGATCACCGACCGGGATATGGACCGGGCCAATCCGCGCACAGCGCACCGGGCAATGCCCACGGGCGCGGTGCCGCTGCCGTTGGCTTGGGTGGTTTGCCTGTGCGGAGCGCTTTTGTTTGTGGCTTCCGCAGCCATGCTCAACACTCTGTGCTTCATGCTGGCCATACCGGCTCTTGCCCTGGCGTTGGGATACAGCCATACTAAGTACCATACTCGCCACTGCCATTTTGTGCTCGGTGTCGTCTCCGGGCTAACGCCGCTGGCCGGGGCCCTGGCTTTTTCTCCGCAAATAACGCTCGGCCCGGCATGCATGGGCCTGGGGCTGTGCTTTTGGGTGGCCGGGTTTGACATTATTTACGCTTGCCAGGATGCCGACTTTGACCGCGCCTACGGCGTCTATTCGGCGCCGGCTTGTTTGGGCGCGGAAAAGGCCTTGCGCCTGGCCGGTATCTGCCATGTGCTGACCGTCTTTTTTTTGTTTTTGTCCGGGCTGATTCAAAGCTTGGGGTTTGCATATTTTTTTAGTATACTGGTCATAGCGGGTATTTTAATTCAAGAGCAGCGGCTCATTTCGGCCAATGACCTGCGCCGGGTGCGCATTGCTTTTCTCACCTGTAACGGGCTGGTGGCCGCGGTTTTGCTTGGCGGTGTGTGCGCGGCGCTGTTTTGGACATAAGGACTGGCAGATGGTTAATCACAAGCGGGAAAAATGGCTGAAAAACTTGACGTCGGCACAGGAGCGGGCCGCTGCTGCGCCGGGTGTCGAAAATGACGCCGCGTTGGAGGACGAGCCTCCCAGCCGGTCCCAACGCAAGCGGGAGAGCGCGGCCTTGCAGGTTTTGGGCGAAGAACTCTGCAAATTGCCCGGCCAGGTGCTTATGGATTTGGGCGTGGACGGGGAACTGCGCGAGGCCATTGCCGTGTGGCAGAAGACCAGGTCCATGGAGGGCAAGCGCCGCCAGATGCAGTATGTGGGCAAGCTCATGCGGGCCACAGATACCCGGGCATTGTTCACTGCCTGGCAGTCATTCAAGGCAGACGGCGCTGCCGACGTCAGGGCGTTGCATGAAATCGAAGATTTGCGGCAGCGTTTGCTGGACAACGCCCCTGGGGTCTGGTCTGAAGTTTTTTCAAAATTTCCCGATATAAACAGGCAAGAATTGGAAGAACTGGTGCTTGAAGCCAGAAATGAACAAAAAACAGGTAAACCGCCGCGCGCCTTTCGGGCTGTTTTCAGGCTGCTGCGCGAGGCAGACGGCCAACGGGCCTGATCCGGCAGCCCAGGCTGGACAGAGCGCGCAAATGAGCTTAAATTACCCGGCTGTACTTGCTCTTTGCCTGAAAATTCGTATTTATTATCAGTCGGGTGTCGGCTGGTTACGGACACACGCAGATCACAGGAGACAATATGCCTGCAATTCCCATGGTCATTGAAACATCAGGCCGCTCCGAGCGTGCTTATGATATATATTCACGGCTGCTGAAAGATCGCATCGTGCTTCTGGGCACGCCCATTGACGATCACGTGGCCTCGCTTATTTGCGCTCAGCTCCTGTTTCTGGAGTCGGAAGACCCGGAAAAGGAAATTTATATGTATATCAACTCGCCCGGCGGGTTGGTTACTGCCGGCATGGCCATATACGACACCATGCAGTATATTTCCGCGCCCGTGGCTACTTTATGCATGGGCCAGGCCGCCAGTATGGGCGCTTTGCTGCTCTGCGCCGGCGAGCCGGGCATGCGCTACGCGCTGCCCAACAGCCGGATTATGATTCACCAGCCTTCGGCAGGGTTTCAGGGGCAGGCCACCGACATTGACATCCATGCCCGTGAAGTGCTGCGCCAGAAAGCGCGTTTGAATGCGATCATGGCCAAACATTGCGGGCGCGGCGTTGAGGAGATAACCGAACGCACGGAACGCGACCATTTTATGGATGCAGAGGAAGCCAAAATCTTGGGTCTGGTTGACAGAGTGATGACCTCGCGTCAGGAAATTTTGGAGCAAAACGAAGATAAATAGCCCGGGCGGGAGCATTTCAACCCGGTGATGCTGTTTAAAAAATACCCGGCGGCGTACAGTAAAGCAAAGCGCCGCCCGTGCCTGAGATGCAAGGTTCAAGTTTTGCGAAAAGCAAAATGCGCGTCTCCCGGCAGCTGCACACAGCCGCTGCTGACATCTTCGGCAAAGGTAAAATTCTATAGGAATGGATAATGAGTAACAGAATGGATAATAATAAAATGCTGCGCTGCTCGTTTTGTGAAAAGGGCGAAGACCAGGTGGAACACCTCATTGCCGGACCGGACGGGGTGAACATCTGCAACGAATGCGTGGGCATGTGCAATGAAATCATCAGCAGCGAGCATCTGAAGGAAGTGGTGGAGGGCGGTCAGCTAATTTCCCCCCGCGACCTTAAGAACAAGCTCGATGAATACGTCATCGGCCAGGAAACCGCGAAAAAAGTCTTGGCCGTGGCCGTGCATAATCACTACAAACGGGTCTTTTTCAAGGCCGCGGTCGGCGATGAGGTGGAGCTGGAAAAGAGCAATATCCTGCTCATCGGGCCTTCGGGCAGCGGCAAAACCCTGCTGGCCAAAACCCTGGCCCGGGTGCTTCAGGTGCCTTTTGCCATTGCCGACGCCACCACTCTGACTGAAGCCGGTTATGTGGGCGAGGATGTGGAAAACATCCTGGTCCAGTTGCTGCAGAACGCCGATTATAACCTGGATGAAGCCGGTAAGGGCATCATTTATATCGATGAAATCGACAAGATTTCCCGCAAGAGCGACGGCCCGTCCATCACCCGCGACGTTTCCGGCGAAGGCGTGCAGCAGGCCCTCCTTAAAATCATCGAAGGCACCGAGGCCAACATCCCGCCCAAGGGCGGTCGCAAGCATCCGCAGCAGGAATTTATCCGCATGGATACTTCCAATATCCTGTTCATTCTCGGCGGCGCGTTCATCGGTCTGGACAAGATTGTGGAACAACGCACCCACGGCAGCGCCATGGGCTTTGGGGCCAAGGTGGTCAGTTCCAAAAATCGTTCCTTCTCGGAAGTGCTTGAAGAAGTGCACCCCGACGACCTGGTCAAATTCGGGCTTATTCCCGAGTTTATCGGGCGTATCCCCATTATCACGCACGTGGAAGACCTGAGTGAAGACGATCTGGTGCACATCCTCACCGAGCCGAAAAATGCTCTGGTGCGTCAGTATCAGAAGCTTTTTGAACTGGACGGGGTCAGCCTGCGCTTCACAGACAACGCCATTCGGGCCATTGCCCGCAAAGCCATGGAACGCAAGACCGGGGCACGCGGTCTGCGCAATGTGCTCGAGTCCATCATGCTGGAAATCATGTATGACCTGCCCAGCTACGAAGGACTCAAAGAGTGCGTCATCAACAGTGCCGTGGTGGAAAAGGGGCTGGAGCCGATTTTTCTGTTTGATACGCAGTCCCGGGCCGCCAACGAGCATAGCGGCTAAGTTTTTTTAATCATGCCCGGTCCCGGCCGGGAAGCAACAGGAGGTTGCGCCGGAGGGCTTCGGCTTTCCGGAGGATAAGGAGGTTGGGTTATGGCCTTTCAAGGCGGAAGCAATGTTTTACCGTTAATGTCATTAAGGGAAGTGGTTATCTTCCCCCGTTCCATAGTTCCTCTGTTTGTGGGCCGCGAGGTGTCCATCAAGGCCATTGAAAGCGCCTTGGCCGCTCACGACAAAAAAATACTGCTGGTGGCCCAGCGCGAACCGGAGCTTGAAAAGCCCGGCGTGGACGATCTGTTCACTGTGGGCACGGTCAGCCGGGTGCTGCAATTGCTGAAATTGCCGGACGGCACCATCAAAGCCCTGTTTGAAGGTCTCTACCGCGCCAAGTGGGAGCCGACAGACAATACCTTTGGCGAAACCGGCGAATTTCCGCTGGCCCAGGTGTTCCCCCTGCCGGAAATCGTGGTCGAGTCTTCCGAACGCGATGCCCTGGTGCGCGCCGCGCATGAGGCCCTGGAAGAATATTCCAAAATTAATAAAAAGATGCCCCAGGAGGCCATGACCGCTATTTTGGCCATGACCGACCCCACCCGCATTGCCGATGCCATCATGCCCCATGTACGGGCGGATTATCGCAAGCGCCAGGAAATTCTGGAAATTGACGACGGCCTGCGGCGTCTTGAGCGCGTATACGAGCTGCTGCAAAGTGAAATATCCATTTCCGGCATGGAAAAACGCATCAAAAGTCGGGTGCGTTCCCAGATGGAAAACAACCAGCGCGAATATTACCTCAACGAGCAAATCAAGGCCATCCACAAGGAAATGGGCCGCGAAGAAGACCCCCAGGCGGAAGTTAACGAACTGGAAAAACGCCTGGAAGAAAAGGTCATGGCCGACGAAAACCGGGAGAAGGCCCGCCGCGAAATCAAAAAGCTGCGCCAGATGCCGCCGTCCTCAGCCGAATATACCGTGGTTCGCAACTATGTGGACTGGATCCTTGACCTGCCCTGGAATGTGCTCAAAGAAACGGAAATCGATATCAAGAAAGCCAAGGCCATTCTTGATGAAGACCACTTCGGCCTGGATAAGCCCAAGCAGCGCATCCTGGAATATCTGGCCGTGCAAAAACTGGCCAACAAGCTTAAAGGACCCATCCTCTGCCTGGTTGGCCCGCCCGGCGTCGGCAAAACCTCCCTGGCCAAGTCCGTGGCCCGGGCCACAGACCGCGAGTTTGTACGCCTGTCTCTGGGCGGCGTGCGCGACGAAGCGGAAATTCGGGGGCACCGGCGTACCTATGTGGGCGCATTGCCCGGCAAGATCATTCAGGCCCTGAAAAGGGTTAAGTATAATAACCCCCTGTTCTGCCTGGATGAAGTGGACAAAATGAGCATGGATTTCCGGGGCGACCCGTCAGCCGCACTGCTGGAAGTGCTCGACCCGGAACAGAACTATACGTTCAACGACCATTATCTGGATATGGATTACGATCTGTCTCAGGTCTTTTTCATCACCACGGCCAACAGCCTGCACACCATCCCCTTGCCCTTGCAAGACCGCATGGAAATAATCCGGCTGCCCGGTTATCTGGAAACCGAAAAACTACAGATTGCCGAATCGTTCCTCATGCCCAAGCAGATTGAAGCGCACGGCCTGAAAGAGACCAACATGGATATCTCTGAAAACGCCATGGTGGAGGTTATCCGCAACTATACTCGCGAATCCGGGGTGCGTAACCTGGAGCGCGAACTGGCGGCGGTCTGCCGGAAAGTGGCCATGCAACTGGTGGAAACCAACGAACTGGACAAGACCGTGCGCGTATCCACCCGCAACCTGTCCTCGTTCCTGGGCGTGAAAAAATACCGTTTCGGCGAACGGGAAACCGAAGCCCAGGTCGGCGTCTCCACTGGCCTGGCCTGGACTGAGCTTGGCGGTGAACTGCTGGTGGTGGAAACCGCGCTCATGCCCGGCACCGGCAAAGTGGAAATCACCGGCAAGCTTGGCGAGGTCATGACCGAATCGGCCAAGGCCGCGTTCTCCTACTTGCGTTCGCGTTCGGATATGCTCGGACTTAAAGACGATTTCCACAAGGAAATCGACATACACATTCACGTGCCCGAAGGCGCAACCCCCAAAGACGGTCCCTCGGCAGGCATTACCCTGGCCACCTCCATGGCCTCGGCCCTGCTGGGTATTCCCATTGACCATAACCTGGCCATGACCGGAGAGATCACTCTGCGCGGTCGGGTGCTGCCCATTGGCGGCCTGCGTGAAAAACTGCTGGCCGCGCACCGGGGGCAGATCAAACGGGTGATTATCCCCAAAGAAAACGAAAAAGATTTAAAGGAAGTGCCGGCGGAAATCCTGCGCAGCCTGGAAATCATCATGGTGGAAGATGTGGACGAAGTGCTGCCCCAGGCCCTGCTCACCGGCGGCGAACCCATCTTTACCGAACGCCTTGGCGATTGCATCCTGCAAAGCCGCTTGCGTAAAGACTTCCTGGATGACACCCCCCCGCCTGCCACCGCGCATTGATTGTTATTGAGAGGGGTAACCCCAAGGGCATGATGCTCTTGAGGTTCCCCCTCTCAAACACTCCTCCTCCTGAACCCCGATAGTTGTTTTTTACAGTACGTTCGCCGTTATGGCGGGATTTACTCCCGCGTTACGACAATCTCGATGTGAAAATGCTCTCATTGGGGTGCAGGGGATCATTCCCTGCAATGTTGCAGAGTTTAGCCTGCCCAGCTTGCAGGTTTCCGGTTCCGGGGTTATTAAGCGCAACCATGTCCGGCAAACTAGTTTCCATCAAATTCAAGAATCCGTTCAAGCCCGCAAAACGCCGCGGGCGTGGCCGCAGCAAGACGGTCATGGGCAGGCTCTTGCGCGGGCGGAGTGTCTGGTCGCTGCTTTTGGCTGCGGCTGTTGCCCTGGGTGCGTTTTATTGGGGGCAGGGCAAGGTTGTGGGCGTGGCTGACGGCGATACAGTGACGGTGCTGACCGAGACCGGGCCGTTGAAAGTGCGGCTGTACGGCATTGATTGCCCGGAGCAGGGGCAGAATTTTGGCGCGCAAGCTTCAGATTTTGTGTCTGACCTGGTTTTGTTCAAAGAAGTAAAACTCCAGGTCATGAATACCGACAGATATGGGCGCAGTGTGGCCGTGCTGGCCCTGCCTGATGGGCAGGTAGTCAATGAGGCGCTCTTGGAGGCTGGCCTGGCCTGGGTTTATCCTGATTATTGCAAAGACCCCCGCTGCGCGTATTGGTTGGTTAAGGAGACAAAAGCCCGCGTCGCCGGGCGGGGTTTGTGGAGCGAGAAATCTCCGCTGCCGCCCTGGCAGTGGCGGCGTCAGAACCCGCGCTGAGGGACAAAAAAGGGACGCTTGCGCGGCCCTTGGCAGCATTGAAAAACAAACGGTTTCACTCAGCCTTGCTTTTCGTAATGAAAACGGCAAGAGACAATAATGAGGGCATCGGGCGTGACCTTGTAAACAAGCCTGTGCTCCCTATCTATCCGGCGTGACCAATAGCCTTTCAAATCAAACAGCAAAGGTTCCGGTTTGCCGATTCTTGCAAATGGCGT
>CAZNBK010000001.1:23608-29045 GCA_964571105.1 uncultured Desulfovibrionaceae bacterium | reverse complement strand
GGAAAGCGCTGAAAAAGACCAGGTTTCTCTGGACGGCTCACAACTCGATACGCCGCGCCTCGACGCCCCGGCGGGCAAGCCCATTGCCATGAGCGAAAACCTGGAAAAAACCGCGCCCCAAAAGCCCATTGTCATGCCGCAAGGCAGTCCTGAAGGCAAAAAGGGCTGAGCAGGATAATGCCGCCCATTCAGAAAATCGCCAAAGAACGGCCTTCACTTGCGCAGGGTTACGGCAAGCGCCTGGCCATTCACGCCCTGAGTTTGCTGGCCGCGCTGGCCGTGTCTTCCAGCCTGCCGCCGGAGTTTATGACCACAGCGCGGCGGGCCGCCCTGTTTTTGTGCACTTATGCCGGGCTCATCGCCCTGCTCCCGCACACCATAAAACGCCGCGGCCTGGACATCATCCCCGTGCTTGCCGGGCTGGGACCGGCTGTGGCCTTTATATTTTCCGGCGCGCCCTGGCAGCTGGTCTTCCTGTGGGCGGGCATCGCCGCCCTGCTCAGCCGCCTGCTGTTTTTTCGCAACCGCATGAAAAGCGCCCTGCTCCTGCTGCCCGTTCTCAGCCTGGCCTTGATCAGCTTCGGCCTGGATTTGCAACCACTGAGCCCCATTTCCTTCCCGCTGTGCTGCGCGGTTACCGCCCTGGCCGCCTGGCTGGGCAGCCGTGCCCTGCGCTCCATGAGCCGCCTTGAGGCCATCCAGGACAACCCCATTCTGCAAGACAAGGGCAAACGGCGGCGCATCATGGACTACTACAAGCAGCTGCACGATCTGGAAGCCAAAATCACGGAAACCCCCATGGAGCTGCACCGGCACATCACCAGCATGAGCGACGACGGCAAGGCCATGCTTACCTTCATGGTCCACACCCCGGCGGTGTTCCCGTCCGGGGAGCGTTTTCTGACCCGGTACCTCCCCAAAGCCCTGGAGCTTATTGACACGCATATGGACCTGCTGGCCGACCAACAGGCTGAGGGGGCAGCGGACCAAGAGGCAGATGCGCAAGCCAAACCCGACTCGCAAGTGGCGCGCAGCGCGGAATTAATCGCCCGGCTGGCCCAAGCTTTTCAAGATCAGCTCAAGACCCTGCGCGATGACAAAAATATCAATATTGACGCCGATCTGGCTGTTCTGGACAAGTTACTGAAAATGGACGGGCAGGGCTGAGTCCTGCACCCAATGGGGAATGGGACGGCTTGACTTGCCTGTGAGTGAGCGGCCTGCGGATTTAACTTTCAAGTTCAAAACTCTTACCTGGCTTTGCCTGCGATACGCCACACGGATAAAGGATGTCTATGTCTGATCTGCCTAAAGTACACGTTTTGGTTATTACCGCCACCAATCACGAGTATAAAGCCGCTTGCCGCCACTGCCGCAACCAGGAATTCAAAAATCTGCATGTTTCAGTGCGCTTGTGCGGGCCAGGCAAAATCAATGCGGCTTACACTCTGGCCCAAGCCAGCCAGGAGCTGTCCGACGAAGGCGAGGCCCCCAGTCTCGTCATCGGCGCAGGCACCTGCGGCGCTCTGGACTACAACCTTAAATCCGGGGATATCATCTTTTCCACCGCTTCGATTATCTCCGATTACCGGATGCAGGACAAGGACGGTTTTCACAACGCGGCCTACGGTACGCTGCATTTTACCCACCCGAGCGCATTCCGTCCGGAAACCATCCGCATTGAGTGCCGTGCCCCGCTCATGGACGCTTTAGGCAAGCATATGGCCGAAAAGCACTGCCTGACCGGCACCTTGCTTACCTCCGACACCTTTATCGCCGGAAGCGAAGACCGCCTCAAGCACGGCGAGCAGTATGCGGCCCTGGCCTGCGATATGGAGTCCGGCGCGTTTGCCTACATCGCCGAGGATAAACTCAAGTTGCCCTGGTGCAACCTGCGCATTGTAGCCGACACCCTCAATGAAAACTTTGCGCATTACGCGCTCATGGAAGAAGAAATGACCGAGCTTTTGGGCGGTCGCCTGGCCGTGCTGCTCATGGCCCTTGATGAGCTGGTTTGACGGAGACGGGAGGGGGAACCATAAGGACCTCCGGCCCTTAAGGTTCCCCCTCCCGAACCCTCCCCTTCCTTAACCCGAATTGAGGGTTATTTTTTACCTGCCATTCCAAACATAGGTGAAGATTCCATCCATTTCTGTCATCCTCAAGGCAGTGCGAAAGCCATTACCTTGAACTCAAACTTAAACGCATAGCTGCCAGATAGAGACCACCTCAGCGAGGTGATAAACCTTGTCCTGTTAACTGAAAAGGGGAAGCGGTTGCCCGCTTCCCCTTTGGTTTGTGGTTTATTAGAGCTCTGGCCTAGTTGCCGGACTCGGTAAGGATGTGCTGCTTGATCAGTTCAGTGATCGCATCGTCGTTACCGGCAGCACTGTGGTTGGAGTACACGTTTTCAAGCACTATCACCTGGTCCACGGCTCCGCCATCCAGGAATCCGGCGGTGCTGATCTTGATTTCGGCATGACCGGCATCGGTCTTGCTGATGCTCAGGTAATCGCTCAAATCCTTGCCGCTGTCGATGGAGAACAGGTCGCGCAGATCGAGGATGTCGTCACCGGCTCCGCCGTTGACCACACCGTTCACCATGGAGAAGTCCTTGATGACGTCTGTGGCCGCGTTGCCGATAAAGCCTTCATCACCGGCCTGCCAGACGAACAGGTCGTCGCCCTGGCCGCCGACAAGGATGTCGTTGCCCTTGCCGCCGATAATGATGTCATCATTTACGCCGCCAACGATCATGTTGCCGCTGTCGTTGCCCAGGATGAGCTGGCCGAGGGATTCGCCGGAGCCGTCATAGTTGGCGCCGTCCAAATCCACCAGCTTCATGCCGGTGAGGTCCACATCAACGTCCACATCGTTGCCCAGGAGGTCTTGCGCATCAGCATTGAGCTGGGCTTCGAGACCGGCCGGGACATTGGCGCTGTCGCCGTCGGTGATGACGTACTGAACTTCACTGCCGGTCACCAGCGGAGCATTGCTGCTGTCCACCAGGTTGACATTGTTCTCAGCCAGGCTGTCACTGATATCAATAACCTTGAAGCTTACGCCTTCATTGTTTTCAATGATGCCGTCGGCCAGGGCCTGCGCGGAGACAGTGGCGCTGCTGCTGCCTGCCGGAATGGTGGCAGTAACAATATAGCCTTGGTGCTGATCGCTCCAGGTCCAGACCGCACCGTTGCCGCCAAGCTGACCCAGGTCAGAGTGAGCGCCGCCGATGGTAGCCGCATCTGCGCCCGCAGGAGCAAACCCGGTAACCAGGAAGGTTACTACCAGGGCTTCTGTAGCGGCTATGGCGGTAGCGCCGTCCAGGAGGTTCAGCGTGAAGCTCAGATTGCCGCCTTCAGCCACGGTGCTGGCGTCGGGCACCAGTTTCAGCTGGTAAGCCGCTTCGGTAACCAGTGCTTCCAAATCGCCGAGGCCCTTGGCTGCTTCCGAGCCGTACTTAACGGTCACATCGGTAAGCTTGATGTTGCCGCCGTTATCCTGATCGTCCGCAGACAACTTGACCTTGATCTGGCCCATGTTGGCGTTGACAGTGGTGTTTTTGGGCACAGTTACCGTGTAAACACCGTTGCCATCGGCGGTGAGCTTAGTGTTGCCGAAGTAAACTTCGGCGCCCTCGGCATGGCTGCCGGCCAGCTTGAAGCTGAGGGTAGTCACTTCCTGAGTCGTGCCGCTTATGCCCGCGCCGCCCGTGAGGGTAAACACGGCTTCGCCGCCGTTTTCAGGCACTGCCGCGCCGGGAGCGACAATCTCGAAGTCAGGCCGGCTGGTATCTTTAATAACCATGGACCCGGCAGCACCTTCGCCGCCGGCTTCGCCGCCGACCACATCGGTAATCTTCAGGCCCAGGCCATGATCGCCCGCCACTACCTTGTCCGCGCCGCCGCTTACCGTAGCGGTGATCTTGATGCCGCCTGACAGATTATCCAGGTTGGTATCCTTGGGCAGAGTCAACGTATACATGCCGTCGACCGGGCCTGCCAGAACGCCGTAACTGGCGGTAAGAGATCCGGCTTTACTGGCGAAATCGCCGGTAAGCTGGAAGGTAATGACAATGGCTTCTTGAGTTTCGTTAAACTGAGTCGAGTAGCCGCCCACACCAATGGTGAAGGAAGCGCTGCTGATAGCGGCATCCGTAGTGCTGGCCACATCGGCGCCCACCGTAAAGGTCGGGCCGTCCCAGGCCAGCGGATCGTCGGCCACCGGGATGGTCAGTTCCATGCCGGAGAGGCTGCCGGACACCGAGGTGTTCAGCTTGGCATCGGCCAGCTGGTCGTCGGTGAGGCCATCCTTGAAGGTAACCGTCACTTTGACGCCGTTAAGAGAGGAACCGATCTTGCCGGGGATTTCGTACTTGCCGTTGACGAACTGATCACCACTGATGGTGTACTGCTGCCCGTCCAGAACGAAGGTGATCTTATCCACATGCTCGGCGCCGTTCAGGCTGATCACGCACTTGCCGTCGGCGGCAACAGAACCCGGACCGCTCAGAATGAAGGTCTGGGTGGTGTTGGTTTCGCCGTCAAACACGCCGGAGTACTCCTTGTTACCGGCCAGAGTGGTCTCGCCGGTGGTCAGGCAGGATTCGTCCATGCTGACCTTGAAGTCCTGGTTGGCGCTTTCGCGGGCGTTATCCTGCAAGGGGAATTCCACCTTGAAGGGACCGGCCTGGCCGGTGGGCACCTCAAAGGTCACCCGTCCGTCAGGATGCAGAGTAGCCGTGGTTTCAAAGCCGTTGGGTCCGGTCACCTTAATGGCGCGACCGCCGTCCACAACGTTGTCGGCCACATCGGCACCCAGTTTGAGGGTGATGGTGGTATCGGAGATGGCGGAAGCGGGCTGGCCGTCCTTGGTCATATTGACTTGCACGCTCAGACTGTCGCCTTCCACACCGGCGGTGTCAACACGCTGCAGCGAGAGCTCGGGGCCGTCGCGGTGGTCCTTAACAGTGGTGGACACGCCAGGTCCGTTGCCCGGGGTGACTACAATATAGTCACCGGGGTTGTTCGGATCTTCGCCGAGGTTGAGCTCGCCGCCCTTGGTGCCGATGAGCTGGACATTAAGCTTTTCATCATCAAGCTCGCTGATATAGTCGTTTTCAAGCTCGATCTTGAAGCCGTCCTTGCTGTAGCCGTTACCCATCTTCATATTGATGATGATGTTGCCGTCGCTGTCGATATAGACAGGCTTGCTGCTGTCGGTATCCAAATCGGCGGCTTTGTAGATCTGTCCGTTAACGGTGATCTGCTTGATATCATCAATGGTGAAGGCCTTGGCCGTGTCGCCGCCAGCCAACGTTACCTTGAAGGTAAGGGTGGCTTCCTGCTCCAGGGCCTTGTCCAGGGTAACCCAGTAATTAACCGCGCCGTTTTCGCTGACTTCGGCACGATCGGCACTGAAGGTCAGAGTCGGTCCG
>CAZNBK010000001.1:12726-23598 GCA_964571105.1 uncultured Desulfovibrionaceae bacterium | reverse complement strand
TTTAAGACTGAAATGCGGATATAAATGCAGCGGTGCTGTTGATATGCTCTTTGATGAGCAGTTCGCTGGAGCCGCCGGACACAGGCTTGGAAGGATCGCCCGGGTTCGTGCCGGGAGTGGTCAGAATGCCTTCGTAGTTGTTGACCTTGTTCGCGCCGTTTTCATATGCGGCGTTAACGGTCAATTTCTGATCGCCGTCGCTCTGGTAGTCTTCGGGCAAGTGGATCTTCACCGGGCCGGACTCGCTGGCGCCGTTGGGGATAACCACAGAATCCTTTTCAAAGACATAATCCGTGCCTGCTTCCGCTCCGGTGGAGCTGGAGCCGGACAGATTGAAGGTCGCGTCGCCGTCACCCAGGCTGAGCCGGTTGCCGGCGCCGTCTTCCAGCACCACCTTGACGTAAACCGGATCACCGCCTTCCTTGCCGATCAGGGCATCAGGGCCAAGCTCATTGCCGTAGGCGTCGCAGTAGACAACCTTGATGATGGGCTTGTCGTTGTCGATGATGGTCACTTCTTTAGGATCACCGGCAGGCTCGACGCCTTCGGGGTTAACCACGATGGGCGAGAACTGCTCGTTGCCTTCGATCAGTTTGTCGTCGTAAGCAGTGGGCAGCTTGCCGTCAACATTGCCGTAGTCTTTCTGGTTCTGTCCTTCGCCGTAAGTGACTTTCCCCGTGCCATCCACGTTCAGGGTTACATCGGGCTTGCCGCTGCCTTCAGGGAACTTGACGACTATTTCTTTCGGATAGCCGTCGGCACCGGGCACCACAACCAGCGTAAAGTCGTTGCCGTCAACGATATCGTGCATGAACTCATGGTTCAGGGAAATGGTCACATCGGTGTTTTCGTGTTCACCTTGTTCTGTGTCGCTCTTGTCACCTTCAAAGTCCTTGTCGCTTGTGGTGTTGTTCACAGTGCGGATAGTGAAGGAGAAGCCGTCGTCATCGGTATCGCTGTAGTTGGTGTACTGCTCAACACCAGTGAACGTAACTTCATAGCTGACGCTTTCAGGCTTATCGCTGCCGTTTACGCCGCCTTCATAGATGTCCTTGGCATTGACATCAATAACCATGTTGCCGCGTCCGGGGCCGTTGCCTTCGCGCATGTTGATGTAGTCCACATCGGTATCGCGCTGCGCTTCGCCGCCGTTTACGCCGACGATCTGAGCATAGGCCTGCGAGGAGTTGGGCATGTTGAACTGGACATCGCCCGCTTCATTCATGAGCTTGCCGGTATACTCGGTTGCACCGGCCGGGATGGTGATGTAGCCGTAGGTGATGTTGCCCTTGGCATCGGTGAAGGCAATCTTCACCACCACATCTTCGGAACAGGCGATTCCGTTAGCCAGACGCACCGTGAATTCCACAGGGTCGCCAGCTTTGGCGGACGCCAGGTTATCAAAGAGAACCTCGGGTCCCTTCATATCGTCCTTAATGGTTTCATTGGAGTTGTACAGGTCCTTGTAGTCCTTTTCCGCATCCGTAAGTTTCGTGCCTGCGGCTTCCTTTTCAGCGATGGCGTTCTGCTTCTCGCTGAACACGTTTTCGCTGCCCCGGATGTCGGTGATTTCCATATCAATGGATTCACGTCCGGTCTGGTCAAGGCCGCGCTCATTGGTGGTGTCGTGGTCATGCTTGATGTCCACATTGAAGTTGCCTTCGGCAGAACCCTTGGGAATAATCACAAAGTAGCCGCCCTCAGACGGGAAGTCCTCGTGGTTGGCCAGTTCCGGGAACTTGGCCTCCAGCTGTTCCTTGTTGAAGACAGTTTTGCCGTCGGCAGCCAGGTTATCGGGTTCGTACTTGCCCAGCGTGCCGTTGGCGCCGTTGCCCCAATGCGGTTCAAAGTCATCAAAGTTAGCATTTTTGATGTCAATGAAGACCACAGTGTCCTGGGCCACGTCGTCGGTCATGATCACCTTGTATTTCACGGTGTTGACGATGTCGCTGTCCTCGGTAACGTTACCCTGCTTGTCATGTTTCGGGCCGGGCTTGTCGCTGGCCACAGGTTCGATAACCTCAGCGGCCGGTCCGAAGTAAGCCAGGTCGGGGCCGTCGAGAATATCTTTCGCGCCGCTGCCGGGCAGGTTGTAGTCGTCCAGAATGGTCATGCCGTCGGTGGATTTGCCGATGTCGCCCTGCGGCTTGTCAGTCGGCAGCGGATGGCTTTCGTGACCGCTGACAGAGTCAACCGTAACGGTGAAGTTTTCGTCGCCTTCGTTCGCGCGGTCGTCGTTCAGCGGGATGTAGGCATCGGAGCCGACATACTGCCAGTGCGCGGGCACGTAGCCGTCGTCACCGACCTGTCCGCCTTCCGGAGAACCTTCCACAAACTTCCACACGCCGCCGTTGTCCACGTCTCCGGTGCCCAGTTTCACGGCATGATCATTGCTGCCCTTGGGGCCGTTGACATAGTAATCGTGGTCGATATCGGCCTTATCACTGCCCGCGCCCACTTTGAGCCCGACCTTGATTTCTTCAGAGGGCGGGTTGTTCTTGTTGGCTTCCACAATGTTGCCGTTGGAATCGCGCTGGAAGATATGGATATTGAGATCGATCTTCTTGTCGCTTTCGTTGCCCTGATTGGGGCCGACACCAACATAGTAGCCGTCGCTGTGCTGGGAAGTGGCGTCATCCACAATGATGGTGCCCACTTCGCGATCTTTGCCGATGACCAGGTTGGCATCGTCCGGATCCGGCTTTTCGCCCGGCTTAGGTGCGCCCACATAGCCCGGATCGCTGGCTTTGATGTTATTCAAAACCACGCTGTAATCTTCATTGAGCTCGGTGATGCGGTCATCAATGGCGCCAACCTGGATGGGCAGGGGCCGCGACAGGTCTGCGCCTTTGTCTACCTGGAAGGTCAGGGTTCTGCCGCCGTTGGACACGCCGGTCACATAGATGCCGGAGTATTCGCCGGTTTGTTCATTATAAGTGGCAAAGCCCTGCTTGACCAACGCCTAGTTGATGGCGTCGATCAAATCCGCATGGTTGGCGGGGTTGTTCAGATCACCGTATTCAATGAGTTCATAGCCGGTGATGTTGCCCGCTGCATCAAAGGTGGGCACGGCCCAGCCGTAGTCATGGGTATTGGCGTCTTTGCCGCCATGGTCCACGTTGTCCAGCATATTGCTGTCAAACTTGGCGCCGTTGTCTCCCAAGCCGTCCTTCACGGAAATGTCGAAGGTGAAGGCGGAGCCGGCCACGTCGCCGTTTTCCGTGGAAATCATTTCATGAAGCGCGCCCTTGCCCAGGCCGTCATCATGCTTGAAGTTGACCTGATAGGTGGCCACAGTGTTGCCGAGGTGTTCATCTTCATAGATGTTGCCGGTCTTCTGGCTGCCGTCGGGAGCGGTAAGCGTGAGTTCACCGCGGTCCTGAATGGTGCCCTTGCCTTCGCCGCCCCAGCCGCCTTCAATACCCTTGCCCGGGTCAGGCTGCGTGATTTCTGCGCCGGAGGCGGAATCAATCTTGATGACCACGGTCTCATCATTTTCGCCGATCTGGTTGTCGTGCGAGGTGGGCACGTTCAGCTTAACGGTATTGTCGTAGTAGCCGTCGGAACCCTTTTTGCTGCCCGCAGCCCAGTCGGTGGCGTCCACTTCGACCATGACCTTGCCGTTGGTGGGCCAGGTGCTCTTGTCAGCGGGGTCAATGGGCGAACCGTCGACGTTCTTAAAGGTCAAATGCTTGTTGGCATTGATGATGTCGCCGAGGTTGTAGTCTTCGCCACGGGTGGCCGTGCCGCTGAAATCCAGAATGGCGGTAACCTTATCGGTGTTGGAGCCGGTAACCGCAGCCGTGGTCTTCAGGGTCAGGGTGTAGCTGAGCGAGCCGCCTTCCCACTGGGTATCGTCGCCGCTGATGAGCAGCTTGTTGCTGTACGGGTCTTTAACCGTGACCACAGATTCCTTGCCGTAATAGGTGGATTCGTTGCCGCTGACTTCGCTGATGGACAGGCTGAACTTTTCGTCGGTTTCGCCCCGGTTGTCATTGGTGATGGGCACCCGGATTTCGACGTTCTTCAGATTGGCCATGTTATAATTGGCAGGCAGCTTGATGGTCACCGTGCCGTCATCATTGAAGATCAGGTTGGCATTGCTGAGGCCGCCGCCGCTGAGCGTGATTTTGCCCAGGTCAGAGGCGTTGGTGGTCAGGTTCTCAAGGCTGAGAGTAATAAACACGTCGTCGGCCAGAGTGCCGCTATAATCAGCACCAGAGACGCTGTTGGGGTCTTTGGCGCTGAGGTGGAAGACAGCGTTGGCGTCAACGCCTTCGTTGACCACGTTACCGACCGGAGCAACCAGGCCGAACATGGGGCCGTCCAGCGGATGCGGGTCCTTGGCATGGTCGTAAGAGGTGCTGGTGCTGCTCGAGCCATAATCCAGGCGGTTGTCCTGATAGCCGTCCACATCCCAGCGTCCGGTTTTATCATTCCACGTCACGTTGGTGCCATCGTCGATGATTTCGGTCTTCTGGGAGGTGTCTACACCCTTGGCGTTATAGTTCGGGTCGCCAGGCTGCAGGTAATGGTCGCTGGTGCCGCCGGTAACCTGGGTTACTTCCACGGTGTAGTCTTCCACCGGGCTGTCGCTGACCTTGCCCGTGTAGCCGTTTTCATCGGTGCCGTAACCGCCGCTGCGGTCGTCGGACATGGGCAGGCTAATCTTGACTTCGCCGTCGGAGCCCTTGGGAATGCGGATCACCAGGCTGCCGTCGTCCTCGATCTTGACGATGGTGCCGCCGCTGATGCCGATGCTTTTCAAATCAAGGTCGGCCAGGCTGGCGGTGCCGGGGTTGATTTTGATGGTGACGAAGATGTCTTCATAGAGGGCGTCGCCCTTGATCTGGGTTTGCCCGTCGTAACCAAGCACATTGAGGGTATACTCGGCTCTGCCCACGGTATCCCCACCACTGCCGCTGCCGGCAGTGGTGGACTCAAAGACCTGCTCGGAACCGGTGATGCCGACCATTACCGGCGAGGCATTGACGTTCACGTTGAGGGAGGCGGTATCCTGGTCGCCGTCGGCGTCCTGCACGGTGTAGGTGACTTTGAAGTTAAAGTCTTTGATAACGTCCTGTGAACCCGGGATCTTGCCAAAGGACCATTCGCCATCGGGGTTGATTTCAAGGATGCCTTGCGGGTTGCCCTTGGCGTCAAGAATGGTGTAGGTGCCGGGCTTGAGGTTGTTCAGGACGTTGCCCTGGTAGCCGTCCAGGGTGTAGCCGTCCGGCAGTTCGATATTGAAGCTGACCACGCCGCCGGGGGTACCGGTGCCGTCGTCTGCCCAGCCGTCGGAGCCGGACTTGGCGTCGGTGTATTTGGCGCCGTCATTGTTGATATCGTGGTCGTCCAAACGCTTATCCAGCAGGTTGCCGCCGATTGCGCCGTTCGGCAGGCCGCCGTCGCCGTTCTTTTCGTCGAACAGAGCGGTCTGGCTGCTGCCGGCCTTGGCCACGTCGTCAGACACACGGTACTGTACGTTGCCGTAGACCACGTCGCCGTCATCGTCGGTGAGCTGCACCTGGAAGTAGGACTGCAGGCTGTCGGACACGCCTTTGCCGTCAGCGCCGGCATCGGGGTGATACAGCGGGGTGTATTCCACAAAGGTAACGTCGGCATAGCCTTTTTCGTAATTGGGGGTAAGCACGCCCACAATGGCGATGACTTTTTCACCGGCGTTGTTGTAGAAATAGCCGTACATCAGCTGCGGGTTATCGGCAGCCACTTCGAACTGAAGCTGGGCATAACCGTTATGGTAGCCAGTGTTCAGGCCTCTGTTGGCGTCAGTTTCCTGCGCGATTTCGCTAGTAACCTTGGAGTACATGTCCAGGTCGGCTTTGGCGCCGGCGTTGCCCGCGCCAACGGCGGTGGGCAGCAGCTTGCCGGTATCCGGGTCGTGCGCCCAGGCCAGAGAGACTTCGGAATTCACGCCCTGACTGCCGGACTGGATACCGTCGGGACCGGTGGAACCGTCTTTAATGCCGTCGGACAACAGGTCAAACTGGATGCCGCCGCGACCAGCCGGAGCAGAGCCGGGGTTGCTGGCAGCAGAATTGCTGCCGTCGCCGTAGGCATGGTTGATGCCGAGCGGGGTATTCTGGTTGGGCGTGTTGTCGGAGTTATTGGCAACAAAGTCCTTAATCAGATCGCTGAGGCTCGGGGAGAGGTTGTACCCGGAGGGGTTGTTCTCGCCATGGAAGGAGAACTCGCCGCTGCCGTGTCCGGCGCTGGCCCCGGCTGCTTCGCCCACGCCCAGGTTGGCGACCACGTCGTCAACCGGCAGGTCCTGATTGGCCTTGGCTTGGTCGTAAGTAAACTCGGGGATATCTTCCACGATCACGATCTGGGTGCTGTCGCTCCAGTCGCCATAGGAGATATTGTTGTCCGGGTCGGGGTCGTTGTCGTTGGCAGAGTCTTCGGCCACGCCGCGCACGGAAAGCACGGCGTCGCTTCCAATATATAGCTTGCCGGCATTGTCGCGTCCCCAATCGGTGGTGCCGTCCGGGCCCTGAGCACCAGTGGACGTCCAGTCGCCGGGGTTGAATTCAACTTTGCCGTGGATGGAGCCGGTTTCCGTATCCGCATCGGCAGCAGCCCTGGCGGCTTCGGTAACATCGAAGCGGTACACCACGCTGCCGTCGGGCAGGGTCACGGTGCCGAGATAAGACCAACCGCCGGGCAGAGAATCTTCAATTACCTCCCAGCCGTTGGGAATGCCCTTAACTTCGATATACTGACGCTCGGAGGTGTCGACCACGTCGCCAAAGGTGACGCCGAACTCAACGCCGACGATCTTGGCTTCAGTGGAGTCGTTTACATGCTCGCCGGCCTGGTATTCGGTCACGCCGATGAGATCCACAACCATTCCCGTGGGCTTGTCGGCCACGGCGTCAACGTCAATGGTGAAGTTGGCCGGGTAATCGCGGGTGCCGCCCACGTTGGCCACGGTCACAGTGCCGGTGATGTCCATATCCCAGTCGCTGTTTTTCGGGGGGATAAGCTGCACGCCAGCGCCGTTGGTCAGTTGTTCATAAGTGAAATTGTACACCTGGGACCGGTGCAGAAGCCCTGAGATACGCCGTCAATGAAGATCTCCGTGCCTGCATGGAAACCGCTCAGCTGCACGTTGGTAACCCAGGAGCCGTTGGGCGAGCTAAAGTTGAAATCAATGCTGGCCGGGTGCACGGAATAGTCGCCCAGGTGCTGGTAAGGCTGCGCATCTTCATACGCCATATCGCCGACACCCATGGTGATAAGCGCCCATTCAAAACTGCCTTCGGGCATGGGCAGACCGATTTCAGTCATGGGGTTGCCGGGTTCTTCGGACCAGAACATACGCCCGAGCATGCCCAGGTAATCAACGCCGCCGATCATGTTGCCGGCGTCGTCGCCATAGGCGCCGGAGCCGGAAGAGTCAGCCGAAGGGGCCGGACCGGCCTGCGGGCCAGCTGCGGGCAGAATGGTATCGTCGCCGAAGGACGCCAGAAAGTCTTCCGCGGCCAGCGAAATGCCCTGCACTTCAATGCTGGGCAGCTCTTCCAGGGGCAGGTTGTAAAAGCCCTCGAGTACAATCTGACCGCCATCTTCAAATGAAAACACCAGGTTATCGCCGTCGCGGGCCGGAATATCTGCATATTCGTCGGGACCGAACGGGAGCACCAGTTCCATACCGGGTTCAACCGGAATATTTACAATTTGTCCTTGAGGATTAGTCAATGTCGCCATAGTGAACTCCTTCCGTTATTTAGCCGTACGGCTAAGGGAATAAAAAATGTGTCCTTAAAATTACTGCGTTGCGTTTTGTCTGTGCCGGTCCGGTTTATCGCCTCCCTGATCCCCGGCCCTCTACGCTTTAAGCCTCAGCCTATTTTGTGAGCACGACATCTTTCACGCACGCTGATAGCCTTTGTTTACATCCATTCATGGCAATTGATAGCTATGAACACTTGATGTCTGAGCTTAAGATCATCTTAAACAATATTTTGCGAAAAGTGTCAAGCAGAGAAAAACTTTTTTGCTGCTTTTCCCGCACTTTTCTGCTTATAAAAAATTTCGGCAGCCTGGTGATCGGCCTCAACCCTGGCCCGATAACGAATTGGGGATATCCGATTTTTGTAGATAATATTTTTTAGCAATTAATCAATACTTGGGCGAGGGAAATATTTATTCTCCCCCGCCCTCCATGCCACCATATAGAGCACTTTAGCATTGATATTATATAATGATAGAATGCTCTAGTTTTTTAGCCGGGTGATAATGTTTATGGGCCGAAAAAAGAGTCGCCCTGGAAGAACAAGTTTTCTCCAGAGCGTTCTCTGTGGGTATGCCCGGAACAAGCAGGTAAAAGAGCGCTGCCGGAGCAGCAAAGAGGCGTCTGCGCCGCCGGATGAGCCGGAGCGGCCCCGTGCTTAGTCGCCTCTGGCTTCCAGCCGGGCGGCCATGTTGTCCATGATATTGCCGAGGGCGGTAATGGCGTCAAGACTATTGGGAATCTCAAACAGGCGGCGCTCCACCCAAGACACAGCAAAAAGCATTTGGTCGTCGCCAAGGCCGCGCACGCCGGGGTGGCCGCGCAGAATGGTTACAAGGTCGCTACGCGCCTGCTCGCGGGCCATTATTGCGTTGCGATAAGCGTTTCCGGCCTGTTCCGCTGCAGTTTTGGCCGCGCCGAGGTCCTGCCCGGTTTCCCTGGCCAGCTCCTGGGCCTGGATGGCGTTGCGGAAGGCTTCGTCACAATTCATGGCCGCTTTTTCTGCCCGCCAGTATGCCTGCATCTGGCGGCTGATTTCCCGGTCTGCCGCGCAGGCATGCAGCACTGCGGCCAGAGTCCGGGCTCCATTGGCATAAATGCTGAACAGTTCGGCCTGCTCGGCCTTGCTGAGCTTGCTGGTTTCGCCGTTGGCCCTGGTGCGCTCCAGCTCGGCAGCCTGGAGAGCCAGACTGTTTTCAAAACTGTCGGCGTAGAGATTATACAGCGCATTGATCATGCTGGGCATGAGCACATAGCGCAGCACATAGCGGCGATGCTCCGCCGCGTCGTCCAAGGGCTGATTAAGCCCCACCAGCGCGCCGCCGTAGCGCAAATTAAGCGCCTGCAAGCTGATGGTGGTCACGCCGCGGTTGGCAGCGGCAGGGTGCGTGCCCTTGGGGTAGTAGCCATTGACCAGGTAGGCGGCCAGATCGGTAATAAAACGGGGGGTAACCGTGGAATCGGCCCGCAAGAGTGGAATTACCGCGCCGACTTCCGCGCTGCGGCCATTGCCCAGGTCCACCACGGTGGGTTCATGGGGTTGTGCGTCATGTGATTGTGCGTCATGGGATTGTACGTCAGGGGGCGGCGTTTCCCCGGCAGTAGCATTGGCAGAGGCAGGTGAAGTGCCGTTGGCGGCTGGCAGTTCCCCGTCGCCGGTTTCGGCAAGACCGCCCTCCCCGGCCCCGGAGGTGGCATTGGCCGCGCGTGTGGCGTTAACCGCAGGTTGCCCGGCTGCACCGCCATCTTGCGGCGGAGAATACTGGCCGCTATCCGGCAGTTGCCCCGAACCAGAAGGCTGGGTTGCTCCGGTGTCCGGCGCGGTTTGCCCGGTTTGCTCGGGAATTTGCACCTGAGCCACGTTGTCGGGAGTCTTGAACAAAGCGTCCAGGTCAAGATAATTCGCCAGCGCAACCAGAGCCACAAGGATGGAAAGCACGATAACCCGCAAGCCGGTTCTCCGTTTACGGCGGGTTTTTTCGTCAAATTCAGGGGAGTCGAGATTGAGTTTATCGTTCATGGCAGCCTCTGGGTTGGAAACAAACATGGCGCACAGATACTAATGCCACTATATATACCCACTTGGCGCAAAAGACAACCAAAGCTAAAATCCAAGGATATGGCAGCGTACACCGCAGGACCGTTTCAGCTTGTCCGGTTTTTTCTGTTGCACTTTTTGTTCAAGGCCACTGTGGGCGCGACGCTTTTTTACGGCTTTTCCGTCGGCTTTCTGCTCCCTTGGCGTAACTCTGCCGCCTGACCAGTGACAATCTGCCTCCGGCATTGTATATTGCCGGGCATGAGTCCGCTGCTGCACCTTCCTCCCCGAAAAAAACGCCGCGCTGCGCGGGCTGTTTTGGTCCTGGGCGGTTGCCGCAGCGGAAAAACAGCCTGGGCTGAAGCACAGGCGCTCAGCTACGCCCGAAACAGAGCCGAAGGCAGAGCGCCGGTATATCTGGCCACCGCCGTTGCCGCTCCAGCTGATACAGCCATGCAGCAACGCATCGCCAGGCATCAGGCCGGGCGTTCCGCCCTGTGGCGCACCGTGGAATTGGGCGAAAGCGCTTGTCTGAGCGGGACACTGACGGCGCTTTTCCAAGAAACACCGCCTCCGGCGGCAGTTCTTGTCGACTGTCTGACGGTCTGGCTGTCCGGACTGATGTTAAACGACCTGGGGCAAGACGCCATCCTGGAGCGAGTGGAACAATTGGCGCAAGGGCTGAAACAACGCACCTGCCCCGTCTTTCTTATCAGCAACGAGACCGGGCTGGGCGTGTCCCCGGCCACAGCCCTGGGCAACGACTTTCGGGACTGCAACGGGCTGCTTAACCAAAAACTGGTCAAAGACTGTGACGAAGTATTTTTTATCGTCAGCGGGCTGTCTTTGAAATTAAAATGCGCTAACGAAAAGAGGTAAATGCATGAGCAAGGTTTATTTTGTAAATTTACGGGCGCGATCAGCCAAAGACAATAAGGTCACCAAAATTGCCGACCTGTTCGACGCGGCCGGGTTCAGCGGCATGTTGGGCCGCGACCAGTTGACTGCGGTAAAAGTACATTTCGGCGAAGCCGGAAACGACACCTTTATCAATCCCGTTTTCGCCCGGGTGGTTGTG
>CAZNBK010000001.1:3820-12703 GCA_964571105.1 uncultured Desulfovibrionaceae bacterium | reverse complement strand
ATAAAATCCGCAAAGCCCGCGCCAAACCGTTTATCACCGACACCAACACCCTGTACTCCGGCTCGCGGCATAATGCCGCAGACCATATGGAAACAGCGCTCAAACACGGCTATTCTTACGCCACGGTCAATGCGCCGGTTATCATTGCCGACGGCATCAGCGGGCGGGCGGCCCAGGACGTGCCCATCACCGGAGGCAAGCATTTTCAGCATGTGACCATTGCCGATGCCATTGTGGAAGCCAAAGCCATGATCGTGCTTTCACACTTCAAGGGACATGAGCTGGCCGGATTTGGCGGGGCCTTGAAAAACCTGGCCATGGGCTGCGCTCCGGCCAAGGGCAAGAAAGATCAGCACGCCTCCAAGTTTTTTGTGGATGAAGACGCTTGCATTGCCTGCGGCGCTTGCATCAAAGCCTGCCCGACCAAAGCCATTGCCTTTACGGATAAGCGTAAAGCGCGCATTGACCCCAATATTTGTATCGGCTGCGGCGAATGCGTGACCGTTTGCCCGGTTAAGGCCATCAGCATGGACTGGCAAACCAGCCTGGACCCCTTCCTGGAGCGCATGGTCGAATACTCCCTCGGCGCAGTGACCAACAAGGAAGGCAAAGTCGGTTATATCAACTTCCTTATGAATATTACCCCGGACTGCGACTGCGTGCCCTGGAGCGACGCGCCGCTGGTGCCGGACATCGGCATTCTGGCCTCCAAGGACCCGGTGGCCCTGGACAAAGCCTGTTTTGATCTGGTCAACCAGCAGACCGGCTTTAAAGCGTCCCACCTTTCGCAAAACCACGAGGCGGGCCAGGATAAATTCAAAGGCGCCTGGGACTACACCCGTGGCGAACAACAACTGGTCATTGCCGAAAAACTGGGGCTGGGCAGTATGCAATACACCCTGGTAGACCTTTCATAAGCACATTTAGAACTGTTTAACGTTGAAAAAACGAACTGGGCGAACGTAAAATGCCCTATTGAGAGCAGAAGGATTGCCGGGTTGCCGCAAGGCCGCCCAAAAGGCCGCCCCGGCAATCCTCCTGTTCCATACGCCTGAAAAAATCTCTCTTTCCCCATTTACAAATCCTTACAGATTTTATCTCCGCTTTAATGTGCCTGGCCTGCTCTTCGGTTAAGACTAAGGGCAACGGCATAATGCCAAGCACAGGAGAAAATCATGGACCGTTTATTCTTTCACCGCTGCCGGATTGTCTTGTCCAAGGCAAGCAAAGCCGTATTGAACCTGCTGGTCTGCGCTGCGCTGGCGCTCGGCGCGCCCCTGACCGGGCTGGCCGAAGACAACGGCGATGCCGCCGCGCCGCTCAGCGCACCGGAGCCAGCGCCTGCTCCGCCGGAGCCTCCGCCGCCTCCGGCCCCGGAACCGCCCCCGCCGCCTGAACCGGTCTTTGAACCCGCACCTGCGTTTGAGCCTGAGCCGGTGTTTGAGCCGGAGCCGGTGTTTGAACCGGAGCCGGTGTATCAGCCCGAGCCTGCCCCCGTGTACGAACCTGAGCCGTTGCCGCAACCGGAACCAACTTTCGACCCGGAGCCGGTTTATCCTGAACCCGAATCCAATTTACCGGAAAACAATGTTCCGGCCCCTTGGCAGCCGGAAGAAGAATCATCCGGAGTTAAAGAAGAAGGCCCCCGCCACAACCGTGAGCAAAACCGGGATCAAAACCGAGACCAAAACCGGGAGCAAGATCGGGAAGGCCAACCAGGCCACGAACGGGATAACCCGCGCCAGGACGGCGCAGGGCGTGAGCATGGCCGCCGGGGCGATCAGGAAGAACTGCCGCCGCAGCACGGACGCGGCACTGGCCGGGGAGGCGAGCGGGATGATGAGCAGGCGCAGCTGCGCCCGCCACAAGAACAAGACGGCCAGGACAACCAGAACCGCGCAGGCGACCGCAACGGACAAACCGATCGCGGGCGGCAGCGCGACCGGGATAACGACCGAGATAACGACCGAAATCGCGACCAAGATAGCAACCGGGATCGCAATCGGGATCGCGACCGAGATCGTAACCGGGACCGTAACAATCACCTTGAGCGGGATCGTGACCGCGACCGGCAGGTTGAAGGAGAGCGAGGCAGAGGCCGAGATCATAATAATCGCATTGACCGCGACCGGAACAGGAACCGGGAGCGCAGCCACAGCCGGGACCGGGAACACCCGCCCGTGCATGTAAACCGGCCCACGCCGCCTCGGGAAGTCAGGCCCGGTCCGGTTCCGCAGCCCCAGCCCCATCCGCGACCGCCCCAGACGGGCTATGAACGGCCCCGCGAAGGCAGGGGTGAACGCGCTCTGCGCTATTACCAAAGGGCCGGCAATACGGCATCCTGGGCCTTTGACATCTGCAACTCCATAACCTGGCTGCTTGGGGCTGCCGCCTACCGGGAAAACACGGACCTTTATGAAGATTATGCTGCTTCCGAACAGGCCTGGCTTGATTATGAAGATTATATCTGGGGTCTTTGGGATTATCTGCAGGCACGCTATCCGGCCCTGGAAGCCTCGCTGGTTTTTGCAGAAGAAGGCAACCGGCCAACCGTTCTGCTCTTGCGCCCCGGCGGGCGGTACGTCTATTTTGACCGCAACCTGCCCTGCGGCCCGCAGCAATTATGGACCAGCGCCGACATTGAGGACAGTTTGAGCAACCCGCTGACCGCCCCGTATCCATACGGACAGGCAGGCCGCGCCCCGGAGCCGGGAGTCAACCCCGGCAAGGCCGTCAGTCTGGAGCTGCTCAGGGAATTATACGGCCAGACCCCGGAAGACGTGAGCAAATCCTGCTCCACTGTCTCTTTCCTCGGGCAACCGCTCAGATTCAATGCCAGGCATGGCGCGGCTACAGCCCTGGCAGAAGTTGAAACGCGCCTAAAGCCTATTTTGGCAGCCCACCCCGAATACAACCGCTATTTTGCGCAGCTTGCCGACAGCCTGTCTGCAAATCAGGCCGGAGCGGCCTTCGGCATTGGGCTTTATCTTAATCGGGAAATTCTGCCCGACCGGGAGCGGGTCCCGTCGCCGGACCTGGCCGATCAGTTGCGCCGCGATTTTCCACAGGCCATCATCGACGCCTTTGAAGCCGAAGGTTTTATTTGGGGCGGCAAATGGGCGGATTACGACCTGGCTTATTTTGAATTCCAGGGACAGAGGGTAGACTGAGGCCCGGCCTTGCTGTAGCCTGAGCAAGAACACGAGGTCATATGTTTATAACTGCAACCATGCCCCAGCTCTGCCGGGCGGACGACATCCGCCGGGAACACCGCCCCGGACTTCGTCTTGTTCCGGCAGTGCTGGTTTCTCTTTTCTTTCTTCTCCTGCTCTGCGGGCAGTGCCTGGCCCAGGCCGCGCCGCCCGCCATTAACGAACCTGTGCCGCCCACACCGCCCACTGCCCCGCAAGTGCCGGGGGCATTGCCGCCTCTTGAGCCGCAGCCCGGCACGTTTCCGCAAACCTCCGGGCAGCAGCCGCTCCCCCTGCCCGGTTTGAACACGGCCCAACAACCGCCCGCTGTGCCGCAAGCTTATGTTTCGCCGCAGGACCTGGCCCGCTTTACCCAATCCGCCCACGACCTATGGCGCAAGCTCCAGCGCGCCTACCCGGATTTTGTGGCCGACCTTGACATTCGCCAGACCATGCAGGGGCCTATGGCCTATCTGACCCCCTTGAACGGGGAGCCGATACTGCTGCTCGACCGCCAGGAAAGACGCGATCAGGCATTATGGGAAAACCCCAGCCTGGGCGACACCCTGCTCAATCCGCAGGCCTCGCCCTACCCGCGCGGCGAGGAACACCGCCACCCGGCAGCCGGTTTCAACCCCGGTCGGGCGAGATCTACTCCATTTCTGAAAGCCCTCTACGGGCAAAGCGTGGAAGAGGTGCGCGCCGCTCTGGAAAGCGTAAACTTTCTCGGCCAGAATATTCCCTTTAATTCCAGGCATGGCGCAGCGGCGGCCCTGCGCCGGGTAGCCACACGTCTGGAGCACCACCTCAGCCAACAGCCGGAAGATAAAGTTTATATTTTACCCCTGGCCGGCACTTTCAACCCACGCTCGGTGGCCGGCAGCCGGGCTTTGTCCGCGCATGCCCTGGCCATTGCCATTGACCTGAATGCCGAAAAGGGACCGTACTGGCGCTGGCGGTCTGCGCCCGAAGTAGTTGAACAGGCGCGGCAAAACTATCCGCAAGCCATTGTCGATGCCTTTGAAGCCGAAGGCTTTATCTGGGGCGGCAAATGGGACGCCTATGACTTCATGCACTTTGAGTACCGCCCGGAGATTGAATAAAAAACTTGGGTCATGCCTGGCTAAACCACCATTGCTTGGCTATAAAGTTAGGTATGGCCAAAGTTCAAATTATCAGCGCCGGGGTCAAAAAGTAAGGCGCTTAAGAAAGAGGACGCGCGGGGAAAACTCTCTACCCGCTCTTCCCGCAAACTACATGCCGGGCGTGTGTTTGTAGGTTCGGATATAGTGCAGGCAGGCTTCCGGCGATTTGGGCGGGCTGAACAGATAGCCCTGGAAAATTTCGCACCCCAGGTGCTGCAACGCGGCGAGCTGCTCCGGGTTGTCCACAAATTCCACCACCACCTGCACGCCGCGTCCTTTGCAGAATTCAAGGATATTGCTGATAATATCCTCGGTGGTTTTACTCTTGAGCACATCAATGCTGAGCACCTTGTCGATCTTGAGCGTGGAAACCGGGAACTGTTTGAAATACAGCAAAGAACCATGCCCCATGCCGAAATCGTCGATGGCCAGATGCACGCCGGTGGCGTGAATCTGACCGAGCACTGCCGAACTGGCGCTGTTTTGGTCCAGGGCCGTTGATTCAGTGACTTCCAGTTCAATAGTGTCCGGCGGTAATTTGTAGCGGTCCAGTATTTTGGCCACCCGCACCGGGAAACGGTCATCCCGGAGTTGGTTGGCGGAAACGTTAACCGACATGGTCACGTCTTTAAGCCCCATATCCAGCCACTGCCGCTGCTGAGCGCAGGCATTGTGCAGAACGCGCAGCCCCAGCCGCTCGATAAGCTCCCCGTCTTCAGCCACAGCCACGGTAATCGGCGGCGGTATAAGCCCGTAAACCGGGTGGTTCCAACGCATCAACGCCTCAACGCCGATGACCCGATTAAGCGAAGTATTGACCTGCGGCTGGTAGACCAGGAAGATTTCATCATTGCGGGCCAGAGCTTCATTAAGGTCATTAACCAAAGAGCGGGCCAGCATGCCCACTTCGTCGGCACGGTAAATAACCCGCAGGCCGTGCGGCCCGAGCACGTTGTTTTCCGCCGCTTCCAGCAATTTGGAAATGGAGGATTTAAAGCGCATGGCTTTGAGCTTATCGGCAATGGTCACAAAGGGGATGTAAATAATGATGCACAGGCCGAGGTTGAACAATTGCAAAATAGCCGGACCGATAGACCCGGCGGACTGGTAGCCGCTGAAAAAAATGGGCGTGGTCCAGTCCACGGCATGCACAGCCGGAATTACCAGCCCCCAATCTATGGCCAGATACGAGGTTGTGGTCAGCACCATGGGGGCCAGCACGAATGGAATAAAATAAATCGGGTTCAAAATGATGGGCAACCCGAACAGAATAATTTCATTGATATTGAACATGGTCAGCAGCAGCCCCAAAGTGGCTATCCGCCGCGAGCTGCGGTCCACACTCTTCATCAGAATGGCAAGGACCAAGCCCAGAGTGGCCCCGGAACCGCCCAAAAACACAAAGCTATCCAGAAAAACCTTGGTGACGATATGCGGCAGCGGCTCTCCGGCGGCCATGGCCGCTATGTTTGCGTCCACCGCCGAGCCATAAATGGCATGCGTTACCGGGTCCAACAGATTAGGCCCGTGAATGCCGAAAAACCAGGTCAGATGAATGACCAGGTTATACAGACAACCGCCCAGGAACTCATTGGTGGGCTCGGCAAAGGCGCTGCGGATGGTGTCGTAAATCAGCTGGTGCAATCCGCCCACGCGGGCAAACAGCATGGCCACCGCCGTGAACAGGCCGATGGTAAGCAGCGAAGGAATCAGGACTTCAAAAACTTTGGAGGTAATCGGGTCTGAACCTTCGGCCTGCAGCGACAGCCGTAAACGGTCCATGCGACCCAGGCGGCGGAACAGCCAGGAGGAAACTATGGCGATGATAATGGCCGGAAACAGCCCGCCCACACCGGTCCAGAGGCTGGGGAAATCGTCGCTGGCCCCAGGGGCGATAATCATGACCGCCAGACAGCTCAGAGTAACCAGACCGGCCACCACCGTGCTCACTTCCCGACCGGGATGCGCGACATTATGCTGTTCGGCCAGGTTGGCGGACAGTGAATAAGCTACGGTAAAAGAAATGGCCCCAAAAGTGGCTGCCCAGAGCTTTCCGCCGAACACCTTCCAGGCATCCCCGAAAATATCAAGCATGAAATTCTGGTAGGCGGCCAGGGGAAAGTTGTTGATCAGCAGAGCCAGCGAACCCGCCACAACCAGGGGCATGGTGCAGACCAGACCGTTGCGAATACCGGTCATGGTCGGCCCATGTGTAAAAGCCACCAGCTCTGCAAAAGGTCGTTTGGCGAAAAAATTAAAAACGGGGGTCACGTCAGCTGCACCTGGCCTGTTCTCGGCTTGTCCGGTCCACTCCCAGAGTATTTTATCCCAGGGCACGTTTCAACGTGCCTTAAAAACAGAAGCCGCCATACCCGCGCACAAGCATAGGCCCCACAGGATTTTGTCGCACCGAAAGGCCTGAAAACACCACGCGGATAAGCGTAATATAAATCAATACGATTATAATGCAACCAAAGAATTACCGCCAACATTTGCGTTCGCGGCTAATTCTTTTCGCCGTCAGGGCAAAAATATGATTTTGCCTTTGCAAACCGGCGGCTTTGGTTTATTCTTGCCGCCGGAGGCTCTACATGAATCTGAAGGAGTGCTATCGCATCCTGGACCTGCCAAAATCAGCGGATCTGGATGAGATAAAGAAAGCTTATCGCCGTCTGGCTTTTGAGCTGCATCCAGACCTGAATCCGAATACACCGGATGCCGGGCGGCGCTTTCAAGAAGTCAACGAAGCCTATGTGCTTTTGACCCGCACTCTGCAAGCAGAAAGCAAGCGCGATCCTCGTGTGCAGCACCGTAGGCAGACGTCAAGCAAGCCCGAGCCCGCCTCAAAAGAAAAGGCCGCGCCTAAAGGCGCAAAGCCTCAAACCGGCCAAGCCGCCGCGCAAAAAACAACCCGCGCCCAGGCCACCCCCCAACCGGAAGCCCCGCCTCAACCCAAACCGGAACGCAGTACGCCCGAAGGCGTCTTCTGGACGCGCAAAGGCACACCCAAAGGCAGTCCGCATAAATTTACCGGCAGTACCGGACCGGCAGCAGGCAAACCCAAGCCCGAAAGCGCCAAGGCCGGTCCCTTCGCCCAGGGCGCGCCCAGGCCGGGTCAGTACGGACCGGCTTCACCGGGCACGGAAAACGATCATTTTGACAGTATGAGCGGGCGGATATTCTCCGGCAGCGACGCCACAGCCAAAACCGCTCACGCCGGGCAAACGCCGCCCAGCGGCAACGCCTATGCCAAACAAGAAGAAGTCTTGGGCGAAATCCTCAATGACCCCTTTGCCCGCCGTGTATTTGAAGATATTTACAGCCAGGTAAAGCAAGGACGCCCGGCAGGTGAAGTCAAACCCGCCAAGGTGAAAAAGCCGCCCAAAAAAAAGAAGCTCAGCCTGGAATGGGGCAAACGCAGGGTTTCTGTGGATTTGACCCACGGCTTTACCGGTGCGGTCAGGGGCTGGCTCCGCCGCCAATTGGATCAGGACCAGGTTTTGGAATTGCCCAGGATCAACATCATACCCGGCACCTGCATCCGGCTGCGAGTGGGCGGCATGTTCAGCGACACCCAACAGGTGGATGTGCGGCTGCCGTCGGATTATCAACCCGGCGCTCCGATCAGACTCAAAGGCCTGGGCCGCAAACTCGGTCCCTGGCGCGGCGACCTGTATCTGCGCGTTGTCCCAAAAGAAGACAATAAAGGTTAACGTTTGCGCTTAGCCGCAATGCCCGTAAGGATGCAGCGCGAAAGGGAGAAACAAACGCTCCACTAGACAAAGGTTTGAGGATAGATTAAAAGAACCCGTCTGATTTCGAGGCTGGGACGAAGTTTTAATAAATTGCTTTTGTACCCTGAGGCTTGTATCCCGAAGAGAAATTTCAAAATTGAAGACAGCCGAAAAGCCTTGAAACCAAACGAATTGGGGACGTAGCTCAACTGGGAGAGCGCAGCGTTCGCAACGCTGAGGTCGTGAGTTCAATCCTCATCGTCTCCACCAAAGAAATCAAGGGGTTATCCTTTACGGGATAGCCCCTATTCTTTTTGGGCACATGCCTTGGGCGCATGGGCTGAAAAGTAAAAAAGCGCCACAAAGGGTTTGTTTCAGCCTGATTTATCTATCTCAGGCATTGAACAAAAAAAGCCGCCGAGGTTCAGAGATCCGGGGGGCTCCAATTGCCCAAGGAGATGAACCAAGGCGGCAAAGAAAAAAATATTCTTAGTCAGTGCGCTTGTCAATAATACCCCACGGGTTTTAATCATGCTCAAGCCGATCATACTCCAGAAGTTCAAAGTCCAGCTCATGAAGTGCATCATAAACCTCGGAGTGAGTAGTTGCGCCATGTTTTTGTATAAGGTGGGGAATATTGGCCGCCTCTTTGGCTATGGCCCTTAGGCATTCTATTTCCCGGCGCATCAATTCGCAGTTGGGGCAAGCCCTATTCGCCTTTTTAAATACTCTTTTCATCTGCCCCCCCATATGAACAGCGGCACTCCGCGCAGGATGACATAATAAGATCAAGCCACCTTGGGAGAGAACACA
>CAZNBK010000001.1:1141-3810 GCA_964571105.1 uncultured Desulfovibrionaceae bacterium | reverse complement strand
CTTTTCGCAAACCCGACCGGATACGCAGCTTTAACCTTGCAGGCGTTGCCAAACGAAGCAAGGCTGAGCTGTTTATCCCGGTGTGCAGTTTCAATACTAAAGCGCCCTAGCGCCCGACGTTCCAATACAGAGGCGAAACCCTGCTCGGGGTTAAACTGCCGACCCCTCTGTTTACAAAACTCAGGTGATAGCCCTGCCGGAGAATGGCCCGCTCAGCCAGCTCAGGGTCCAGGCCGATGTGCGGATCAGGCGTCTCGCCCAGGTTTCCGGGCACCTGAATAATCGGCGCAAAGGCGTTATATATCCGCCGCGGCACGGCTTGCCGGGCAGCTATACCCTTGGGAGTAAACACATAATATGTGTGCTGAACATCCGGACCTGATATGCATTTCCAACCATCCATACGCATAAAAAGCACCCTTTGCGCAGACATGCCCACCCCCGCCTGCCAGAGCAATTTACGCGAAACTGTTTTTTCGTTTTCGTGCTCACTTACGTGCCTGCCTATGAGGTAGATCGCAAAAAATAAAAGGCAATATTTTATGAAATATTTAATTGCTGGACACCCGATTCAGCCGGACAGCCATGATGGCAAATAATGATTTGTCTATTCGCGGCGGGATCGCTATACTTAAAAAATAACGGTCCCTGCCAGCAAAGCGCCACTTTGCATTTCAGTGCACTTATATCCATGGGAAGCGGTATGCAAGACAACAAGAACCAGCCTGTGCTGAGCGACGAAAAAATCAAAGAACTGGACAAGCTGGCCGCACGCCTAGAAAACAGCGGCATTTATGAATATGTGGGCATGCAGAAGCGCACCGGCAAAATTCTGTGGCTGAATTTTCTTTCCGGCGTAGCAAGGGGCCTGGGCTTCACCGTGGGCACGGCCATTGTGCTGGCTGTGGCCTATAAAGCCCTCAGCCACCTGATCAGCATGAACATCCCCTATCTAACCGAGGTGCTCACCGAGCTGATCAGTTACGTTAAAGGCGTGAGCGGCTAAGCAGCCCCTCCTTGAAAAATCAGCAGCAAAGGCTCCCGGTCAATAGCTCCCCTTCCCACGCACAACCGCACGCCTGCGTCGGGATGAACGCGGCGCGGCAAGGATTGGCTCTGTAAAAACGCTTTGCAGCGTTAAAAATCAGTGCTACGCCTGCGGCTCTTCAACAAGGCCAAGAAGCATCGCCACCCGGTTCGGGTCCAGGGGTTTGTGGACGCTTTCCAGCTCACCGGGCTTAAATTGGGCCGGATTGAAGGACAGATTCAAAGAATCGCCGACGGGCATACTGTTTACCGCAGCGGGACCCACGGGGGAAACGTGAGCTTCGGGTTGCGCGGCTTCGCCGGCAGGCCGGACGCCCAGGGTCTGCAGATGATCCTGACTGGTCTTAATCTGATCCATAATGCCTTGCAAAGTATTCATACCTGCTCCTGTATCAGAATTTATTATTCTGGCTTGTTAACCCGGCTTTATTGGTTCCGGGTCTTTCGTTCACTGCTTGCCTTCCAGACCGGAACTATACGGAAACGGTCGCCCGGTTGCATAGGCGCACAGCGCACCGCCCGGGGATAAAATTCCTGTATTGTTGTCCGGCTGCGATTACTGTTTCCGCCAATACAACTTAAGGGCGCAAGCTCAGCCTTGAGCTGCTCCATGCGACACTGTAAAACCGTCATACTTACCTCCAAAGGGCAAAATCTGCCCCGACCGCCTCAACAGAGCGGCTTTCAAACGAAAACATGCAAATACCGGACCACCAAAACAAGAAATCTCCTCCAGACCGCAGCAGGAGCGGGGTTGCCGGGAAAAACGTTCCGGCGCGGGCAAAATCAGCCGAATCGCACCGCTTTTAAGCATCCCCGCACAAACCTGGGGGGCAGTGCGAGTTTGCTTTTCCGACCACAGGGGTTTTTTTAAACTATGCAGAGCAAGCATTTCAAAAGCACCCCAACCGGGAATGGCTTGCAAAAGACTGGACAGAAAATTATTTTTAGTTATATATAACCTTACAAGCGCTCGCCCACAAACGGACCATTCCGCCAGAACGGCACTGGGCCAAGCTGACCCCCGGCATTTAACAGCTCAAAGCAAATGGAGCATGTCATGAGCTTACAGGACATTTACCAACCGCCCTTTACCATTACCCCGGAAATCTTGAATCTGGCTGCAGAAATTGGCGAGGGCGCCGGTCGCTTGCTGGCCCGGTCTGAATTTGCAGGCAAAAAGCTGTTTAGCGATGAAAATCGTGTAAAATCACTCTATGGCACCCTGGCCATGGAAGGCAGCTCGCTCATGGAACAAGATGTGGCAGACATTCTCAAAGGCCGTCCTGGAAAATTTGCCCCCAAAGAGGTGCAAAAAGTCAAAAACCTGGCTACAGCCTACGAGCATCTCAGCAACTGGACCCCCCATGTGGAAACAGATATTTTCACCGCCCATCACACGCTTATGACCGGGCTGTCCAGTTCTCTCGGCCAATACCGCAAAGAGAGCGACGGCATTCTTGCTGCCGGAGACCGTCCCCTGCTCATGCTGCCCCCTGCCGGGCGTGTGCCCGTGCTTATGCGCAACCTGCTGCTCCGTCTGGAGAACGCCAGGGTTCACCCGCTCATCAGCGCCTGCGCCTTTCATCTTGATTTCCAAATTATACATCCTTTTACCGACG
>CAZNBK010000001.1:0-1131 GCA_964571105.1 uncultured Desulfovibrionaceae bacterium | reverse complement strand
GGCAACGGTCGCCTCGGACGCTTGCTCCAAACCGGAATCCTGTCCGCCTGGAACCCGGTTTTTCATAATGTTCCGGTGGATTACCTCCTGATTGATTTCCAGGAAGATTATTTTCAGTCGCTGCAATATGCGGGGGAACTGGCTGACGCCGCGCCTTTCATCGAGTTTATGCTCCATATAATCCGCACTGCGGTTTTTGACCAAGTCAGAAAAACGGCCAGACAGGCCCGCGAAGCGCAAGCCGTCCTGGAAAACGCAATGACCATTATCCCCCCCAAAGCTGCACTGCCCGCAAAAACGGCGCAGGCCGGCAAAAAGGACTCCGCAGACGCAAGCCCCAGGCGCAAGCCGGATAAAAAAGCATCCCCTGCGCCTTCGGCAAAGGGTAAAAAATCTGCCGCCCCCAAAACCGAAACCAAGCACATCCCCGCCGGACAGGCTGCACGCGTGCCCGCAGAGCAAGAACATGCTGCACAGCACAAGCCGGACAAGGAAAAAACCTTAACGCCCCTGGAAAAACTCCGGGCTCAAGCCCGGAAACCCTCACAACTAAAGGCCATTGAAGAAGAAAAAGCCCGGCACCGGGCAGAGGCGGAAGCCAGGGCTAAAGCCGAGGCAGAGCCGCCGGAGGCTGAGGCCCCCGCAGTCAATGCGCCGCAAATGACTACGGACCATCAATTTCAAGCCATGGCCACGGCCCTGGGGCGTGAAGCCGAACACCGCGAATACACCAGTCGGGAAATCATGCAGATTATGGGATTGAGCGACCGCAAATGGTTCCGCACCCACTATATGAACCCTTCCATGGAGGATGGTTTCCTGGAAACATCACTGCCCAAGGGCACCACCAGCCGCAACCAGCGCTACCGGGTAACAGAAAAGGGCAAACTTTTTTTGCCCAGGCCCAAACGGCGGGTAAAGGCGGTGTAGTTGTAAAGGCACGCTGAAAATCATTGCGCCCTGCTTGTAACTACCCTTTATAGCCCAGGCCGATGTAAAAAATCTCCTTGCTTTCCGAGCGGGAGCTGTCGGGCTTGAACACTTTAACCTTAGTAAAAAAAGTTCGTAAATGGATTTGAAAATCCTGGGCATCGGGGCCCATGAATACTTTGACTATGAACGCCCCCCCGG